>JBEGTK010000128.1:0-5628 GCA_041179445.1 Actinomycetota bacterium
GCACGCGCTTGCCACCGGCATCAACCAGGTGACGCGATGAAGCATGGATGATCTTTTCGGCGTGACTGGTCGACTCTTTGAGCTTGGTCTCGATGATTTCGAGACCGGTCTCAAGTGACTTGAGCAGCGCGCGGTCAGCAACTTTTCGAAGCTGCTTTGGCAGCGAAATCGGGCTCACTTTGCGGTCTTCTTTGCTGCCGGCTTAGCGGCAGGCTTGGTCGCCGGCTTAGCAGCGGCTTTCTTTGCAACCGGCTTGGCCGCAGGCTTTGCCGCAACTTTTAGGCCGCGATGCACCGCAACAACGCCGAAGGTTAGGTTGCGAAACTGAACATCCTTGTAGCCGGCCTTGGTGATTTTTTGGCCGAGTTCATATTGATCTGGCCAAGCCAAAATCGACTCAGATAGGTAGCCGTAGGCCTCGGGGGTTTTGCTGCCGATAGAAGAAAGGGTTGGCAGGATGCGCTTTAGGTAGAAGGTGTAAAGCGGGCGAAGCACCGAATTGGAAACCTTCGAGAATTCGCAGATCACGATTCGGCCGCCCGGCTTGGTGACGCGGTGCATTTCAGAAAGCGCCTTGGTCACATCAACCACGTTGCGCAGACCGAACGAAATTGTGACGGCATCGAACTCGTTGTCTTTGAAAGGCAACTTGGTTGCGTCGGCAAAGACAAATTCGATCTCGGGGTGGCGCTTGCGACCAACTGCAAGCATGCCCTCTGAAAAGTCGCCGGCTATGACCTTGACGCCGGGTTTAGCAAAGGCAACCGAAGATGCGCCGGTTCCGGCAGCTAGATCAAGAATTTTTTGACCACTCTGCGGGTCAACTGCATCGCGAACAATGCCGCGCCAGCGGCGGTCTTGACCAAACGACAACAGCGTGTTGGTTAGGTCGTAGGTTGCGGCCACATCGTCAAACATGGCGGCAACCTCAGCTGGCTTTTTAGCCAAATCAGCTTTGCTCACGCCTCAAGTCTACTTGCGACGAATTGCCCTGGTTCCGGCTATCGCCCCAAGCGAAACTGCACCAACGCCCATGGCGATTAGGCCAACTGTTGCGCTCTCGATAAAGATGTCGGCCGGGGTTTTGCTGCCGGCCTGCGAGGTGCCGATTTCGACCGGCAGATTCTGCTCTGGGTCGAATGAAGTTAGGGTCTCGTTGACCAATTGACCCGCATTTGAGCCAACAACCTGACCAACCGAACCACCGCTCGGAGTAGTTAGAACAAATCCTCGACCTAGTGATGCGCCTTCGATGTTTATCGATTCGCCATTGGGCGCAATTGAATTTTGACCCGATGTGGTGCCAAGGCCGGTTGGCGGAGCAACCACCGCGTGCTCTTCACCCTCTTTTTCGGGGCGAATCACAAGTGGCGGAACAATCAGGTGACCGTCTTTGCCGTAGCGCTCTTCGAGGTCTTTGTGTTTGCGATCGGTCTCGTCGTGCTCGCGTTTGCGCGGCTCAATCACCGAGGTGTCGCGGTCGTCATCATCTTCGTCATCGGCAAATGCGGTAGCCGGCACGAAAAACACACCAAAAAGCACCAAGCCGGATGCAGCCAGTGCGGTCAATGGTGACTTGCGCATCGGGCACCTCTTTCGCGGGCTTAGGATTTTTTTGGGTCACTTTCAAGGTTATCTATTGCATGGGTGCCACCCAAAGGCATTTTCAAGGTTCACAGCGAACGCTCAGTAAGCGAAAGATGAGGCAAAACATGGTTTTTAGCCTCAGCACAATCGAATTAAATGCTGGCGCCGATTTTGACCTTTTGACACATCTGCCAGAGAACCCCACTTCTTTCATCAGAGGCGGCCAGGGCATTGTTGGCTGGGGTGAAGCCCTTCGACTCACCGCTACCGGCCAAGACCGCATCGGTTCGTTGGCAAAGCAGTGGCGTGAGCTAGTTGGCACCTTTGAAATCAAGGATGAACTGCAGCTGCCCGGCACCGGACTGGTAGCTTTCGGCAGCATTGCCTTTGCCGACGAAAGTTCGGCCGAAAGCGTTTTGGTTGTGCCAAAAGTCATTCTTGGCACCCGGGATGGACGAACCTGGCTGACCAAGGTTGATGATGCTTCGGCCAACGGAGAGGCGACTCCTGACTTTTGGTCTACTGGCGCCAGCTATGACCGCAATCCTTCGGTCGAATTCAGAATCGGCGATCAAACCCCACAGGAATTCAAAACCGCGGTTAGCGATGCCGTCGAAAACATCCGTGCCGGAAAACTTGAGAAGGTAGTTTTGGCGCGCGACCTGGTTGCCGAACTGGCACCCTATTTTGACCTTCGCCCGGTTCTTGAGCGACTTGCCAAAAAGTACCCGACTTGCTGGGTCTATTCGGTGGACGGCATGTTTGGCGCCTCGCCAGAGTTGCTGGTTAGGGTTTCGCACGGACAGGTTTCGGCTCGCGTTCTTGCCGGCACCGCCGGACGCGGAACCGACCCGGGTGTTGACGCAGCGATCGCAACCGCCTTGGCCGCATCTGCAAAGAACACCTTTGAGCATGCCTTTGCCGTTGACTCTCTGGTGAATGCGCTTGCGCCCTTCTGCAGTCAGGTCAGATCGGAAGAGCACACGTCTGCTCGAGAGCGCATCCGTGCTTGATTTGGCCGCCGCCCTGCACCCAACCGCCGCAGTTGCCGGCACACCTAGGCTCGAAGCCCAAAAGCTTTTGGCCGAGCTTGAAGACTTTGACCGCGGCCGCTATGCCGGGCCGGTTGGATGGATTGGCGCCGATGGCGATGGCGAGTGGGCAATCGCTCTTCGCGGTGCGCAAATTGCGGGCCGAAGCGTTCGCGCCTTTGCCGGTTGCGGAATCGTCGAGGGTTCTGAGCCAGATGCCGAGCTTGCCGAGACCGAGCTCAAGTTCGCGCCAATGCGCGAAGCACTGAGTTGATTTAGTCGAGTCGAACGTCGATCAGAATTCGACCGGCCGTAGAAAGAGCTGCGGCTAGTTCGGCCGGGGTTTCGACCCGAAGATACTGCCAACCGTAAGCCTGGGCAAGATGCCAAATATCGACGTTTTGAGGCGTCCTAAATAGTCGATCGAAGCTCTTCGAATCTAGGCTCTGGGCCATTTCGAGACCTGCAAAAATCGAGCCACCGCCGTCGTTTCCAACGATGACTTGAACGTTTCGAGCGGGCTCGGTCGGGTCGGTGGCAAGCGACGAGGCATCGTGCAAAAGCGTTAGGTCCCCCATTAGCGCTCGGGTGGTGCCTGTCTGCAAAAGCGCGATGCCGGTGGCGGTCGCAACCGTGCCATCGATGCCAGCCAAACCGCGGTTTGAATAAACCCGAATCGCCTTTGCCGGCGCCCAAACATCGGCCTCGCGAATGAGTCTTGAAGCTCCAAGAATCAGGTCGTCTTCGGGTTCGGTGGCAGCCCAAACCGCCTCGACCAAACTGCGACGGTCGAGCTTGTTTGCGCCCGCATGGGTGAGCGCCTGGTCGGCTTTTCGCCATGCCTCGAGCCACTCAAAATCGACCTCGTCATCGACGGTGATTTCGTCGACAATCGCGGTTGCGCGCTGGGAAACATCGAAGAACCCCATCACACGACTGCGAATGACCACAACCTCGACCTCGGGTTTGAACAAGAGCTTGATGACAGCACGACCAAGAGTTGGTTTGCCGAAAACGATAACTCGACCAATTTGACCAGCAAGCTCTGGCTGCTGTTCAAGAATCTTTCGATAACCCAAAATGGCATTTGCGCCAACGCGCGAACCCGAAGATGGCTCAGCCAACAAGGGCCAACCAAAGGCCTCGGCCAACTCGACGGCATCGCCACCGGCTCCGGCACCTGCCACAACAACGGTTGGAACCGCCGCGGTAAGCACTGCGAACTCTGGGTGCGGTTCAAAAATCTCAGGTAGAGCGACGGCCGGGTCAAGACTTGCCGCATTCGGTTCAATCGCCGATAGTGGCTCTCTGAAAGCCAAATTCAGCTGCACCGGCCCAGGCTGTTCGCCGTCGTAACCCATGCAAACGCCAATGGCATCGGTGGCCAACTTAGTGGCCTCGGCAACCTCGGTCGGTCGACCACTCGGCGCCTGAACATCAAACACCTCGCGCACGGCATCAAAGAAAATGCCGATCTGGTTGGTGGTTTGGTTGGCGCCAACCCCGCGCAGTTCATCGGGGCGGTCGGCCGTTAAAAGAATTAGTGGCACACCCGAGTGGTGGGCTTCGAGCACGGCCGGGTGCAGGTTTGCAACGGCGGTGCCCGAGGTTGTGATGATCACGGATGGCTCACCACTGGCAAGCGCGACACCAAGGGCGTTGAACGCCAGACTTCGCTCGTCGAGTCGAACGTGAAGATTGATTTTGCCTGCATCGGCCAGTTGACCGGCGGCAATCGCAAGAGCCTGCGAACGAGCGCCCGGTGCTAAAAAGAAGTTGCGCACTCCCGCTTTGGCAAGGCTGGCGAGAAGAGTCGCCGCGTAAACCTGCGCTGGCGAACTATTGCTCATCGCCCGGTTCTTCTGGCTTTTGCTCGCGCTTCTTTTTCTCTTCTTCTTCGGCTAGGCGCTTTGCCAGATCGCGCAAAAACTGGGGGTCATCATCTGGGGCTGTGGTCTTAATCTTGGCCCTGCGGTTGCGTTCGATCAGGGCACTGATGCCATAGACCAGGCCAAAAATCACGGCAATGCCGATGACTACCCAAACGAAGATCAAAAGACGCATAGGTTAACTCTAACCAGCCACAAACTTAGACTTATTCCATGAAGAATCCGTGGGTTAAATACATCGTCATTCGAGTCGGGCTTTTTGTTGGCCTGCTTGCCATCATGTTGGCACTGCAATTCGACCCATTCTTTGCGGCACTAATTTCGGCGGTCGTTTCGCTGGCCATCTCGCTGCTCTTTTTTGAGAAGCACCGCTCTGCCGTTTCAGAAGACATCTATCGACGCATGCAAAAGCGCAACGATAAAGACACAGATGTTGAAGATGCTGCAGATGAGGCAGCCACGGGCGACGCCAAAGACGCTTAGTTTCGCGGCTTGCTAGCCGAGCACAAAAACGATGGTTGCAAAACCCCAGCCCAACAACAGGCCATATGAAAGAGCCGCGAAGCTGGTGAGCTTTAGCGCCAGGATGAGCTCTTTGGGCTGCTTAGCGGTTGCGACAATCAGGGTTGCCGGAATCACAAAAAACAACGCCAACCAGGCGAAGAAAGTTGCCGGAAAGATCATCGGCAACGGAGCCAAAATCGCGAACGGCGCCCAAAGCATCACAAAATAGACGGCCTTAGCCCAGCGCTTGCCGAGCTTAACCGCGAGGGTGCGCTTGCCAACGTGCTTGTCGAGGTCAAGATCACGGATGTTGTTGACCATCAAAACTGCGGCGGCAAAAAGGCCGGAGGCAATTCCACCGAGCATGGCGAAATCGCTGTAGCGACCGATCTGAATGAAGGCCGTGCCATAAACGGCAACCGGGCCAAAGAAAATGAAAACTGCCACTTCACCCAAACCGGCGTAGCCGTATGGGTTCTTGCCGCCGGTGTAAAACCAGGCCGCCACGATTGCCAATGCGCCAACCGCCAAGAACCACCAGTGCTGGGTGAGAAGCACAATCACCAAGCCGGCGATTGCCGCCAGGCCAAAGAATGCGAACGCTGCGTATTTAACCG
>JBEGTK010000129.1:0-4523 GCA_041179445.1 Actinomycetota bacterium
GTTCGCGAAACCGTTGCTCACGGTGGAAGCATCTTGTTCGTAGGAACCAAGAAGCAGGCGCAAGAGGCAATTGCTGAGCAGGCACTTCGCGTAGGTCAGCCATACATCAACCAGCGTTGGTTGGGTGGACTACTAACTAACTTCGGAACCATCCAGAAGCGTCTTGCACGTCTAAAGGAACTAGAAGTTATGGACTTCACCGGCAAGACCAAGACCGGCCTTACCAAGAAGGAACTTCTTATTCTTCGTCGCGAGAAGGACAAACTAGAGAAGTCACTTGGTGGTATTCGCAACATCTCAAAGACTCCATCAGCGATCTGGGTTGTTGACACCAACAAGGAGCACCTAGCAATCACCGAAGCGAAGAAGCTGGGCATTCCTGTTATCGGAATTCTTGACACCAACTGTGACCCAGATGAGGTCACCATTGGTATTCCTGGAAACGACGATGCAATTCGTTCGGTTCAGGTTCTAACCCGCGTTATCGCAGATGCAGTTGCAGAAGGCCTTATCGCACGTCACGCAAAGCCTGAAGAGGCAGCAGAGCCACTAGCTGAGTGGGAGCGCGAACTTCTGGAGCAGAGCGCAGCACCAGCAGCAACTGAGGCACCTGCAGCAGTTGAGGCTCCAGCAGCAGAGGAAGCAAAATAATGGCAAACTACACCGCCGCAGATGTAAAGGCTCTTCGCGAGAAGAGCGGCGCAGGCATGATGGACTGCAAAGGCGCTCTTGATGAGGCCGATGGCAACATCGACAAGGCTATGGAAGTTCTTCGTCTCAAGGGACTAAAGGGCGTTACCAAGCGAGAAGGCCGCACCACCAGCAACGGTTTGATCGTTGCTCGTGTTAACGGTGGCACCGGTTGGTTGGTTGAGCTTGCTTGCGAGACTGACTTCGTTGCTAAGGCAGAAGTATTCGTAGCTCTTGCTGACAAGGTTGCTGACGCAATCGTTGCCGGTGGCGCAAAGACCCTAGAGGCTGCACTTGCTGCAGACCTAGGCGGCA
Source organism: Actinomycetota bacterium (assembly GCA_041179445.1). Lineage (GTDB taxonomy): Bacteria > Actinomycetota > Actinomycetes > Actinomycetales > Microbacteriaceae > Rhodoluna. Next base: position 1,006 of record JBEGTK010000129.1, read on the forward strand.
AGTCGGTTGCTGACGCAATCAACGACGAAGCCGCAATCATGGGCGAGAAGGTTGAACTTCGTCGCGTTGCAGTAGCAGAGGGTCAGGCCGTAGACGCTTACCTTCACCGCACCAGCAAAGACCTACCTCCACAGGTTGGCGTTCTAGTTGCTTATGCCGGAACCGACGCTGAGACCGCTCACGATGTTGCAGTTCACATCGCTGCATTCTCACCGACCGCGCTTAGCCGCGATGACATCAGCGCAGAGGTTGTTGCAACCGAGCGTCGCATCGCTGAAGAGACCGCTCGCAACGAAGGCAAGCCAGAGGCAGCACTCAGCAAGATCGTTGAAGGCCGCGTAAACGGCTTCTTCAAAGAGAACGTTCTTCTTGAGCAGGACTTCGCAAAGGACAACAAGTTGTCTGTTGCAAAGGTTCTTGAGAACGCAGGCCTAACCGTATCGGCATTCGCTCGCATGCGCGTTGGTGCCTAAGCCATAAACCACAGATAAAGGCTCGGCCATTTGGCCGGGCCTTTATCTTTTGCGCGCCTAGAATAGTCAAGGAAACAAAGCCAAGGAGGACCAATTGCCAGGTAAAAAGCGTCGCGTAAAGCACGCCGAAGTTGCAATCGTTGTTGGTGGCGGAAACTTCTTTAGAGGTGCAGAACTCTCTCAGCGCGGCATGGATCGCTCTCGCGCTGACTACATGGGCATGTTGGGCACCGTTATGAATGCCCTAGCTCTTCAAGACTTTCTCGAACAGGCCGGCGTTGACACTCGCGTGCAAAGCGCGATCTCGATGTCTCAGGTAACCGAGCCTTACATTCCGCTTCGCGCCATTCGCCACCTCGAAAAGGGTCGCGTTGTAATTTTTGGTGCCGGTGCGGGTCTTCCATACTTCTCAACCGACACGGTTGCTGCACAGCGCGCACTTGAAATCAAGGCTGACGAAGTTCTTGTTGCCAAGAACGGCGTTGACGGTGTCTATTCGGCAGACCCGAAGAAAGACACGAACGCTAAGAAGCTCGAAACACTTACTTATCAAGAAGCCCTTGTGCAGGGTTTGAAGGTTGTTGACGCAACAGCATTCAGTCTCTGCATGGATAACAAGATGCCGATGCGCGTTTTTGGAATGCAGGGCAAGAGCAATGTGACCGACGCAATTAAAGGAAAGAAGATCGGCACGTTCGTAACGGCCTAATTCTTTAACTCAGGAGAATCATGATTTCAGAAATCTTGGCAACCGCCAATGACAAGATGGGCAAAGCCATCGATGCAGCCAAAGAAGACTTCGGCAATGTGCGCACCGGTCGCGCGAACCCTCAGTTGTTTCAGAAGGTAATGGTCGACTATTACGGCACTCCTACTCCTCTTGCTCAGCTTGGCCAGTTGGCTAACCCAGAGGCTCGCACCATCGTCATCACGCCTTATGACAAGAGCGCGTTGAAGGCTATTGAGCAAGCCCTTCGCGAGATGCCTAACCTTGATGCAAACCCGCAGAACGACGGCAACCTGATTCGCGTTGTCTTGCCAGACCTAACCGAAGAGCGTCGCAAAGAGTATGTAAAGCTCGTAAAGGCAAAGGCTGAAGACGCACGTGTCGCGATCCGCAACATTCGCCGCAGGGGCAACGACGATCTAGCCGCTCTAAAGAAAGACGGACTCGCAGGCGACGATGAAATCGCTCGCGCCGAGAAAGAGTTAGACGCTGCTACCAAGACCCACGTTGATGCAATCGACGAAGCGCTAAAGCGCAAAGAAGCCGAACTTCTCGAGGTCTAATGAGCACGGCCAAGCCAGAGGGGCGCAGTCTCTCTAAATCGATTTCGGTCGGCCTTCTGCTTGGCGGCATTTTTCTTTTCACAATTCTCACCTTCGATGGCGTCTTGTTTATGGCGTTTGTTGCTGCGGCCGCGGGGGCTGGGGCTTGGGAGCTCTCAACGGCACTTCGCCTAAAGGGCTGGTATGTGCCTCGCGTTCCGGCAGTCGTGGGTTCGGTCGTAATCATGCCGGCAACCTATTTCTTTGGGCAAGAAGCGCAGTGGCTTATCTCTATCGCCATCGTTGCGGCATTGATCATTTGGCGAACAGTTCACCTGCTATGGGAGCGAAGGGTTGCGCCTATCCAGGCATTGCAAAACACTTTGCGCGACTATGCGGCGGCGGCATTTCTAGTTATCTATTTGCCTCTAACTTGTTCGTTCTCGGTCATGCTTTTGCGTCGCCCAGATGATGGGCAGTGGTGGGTGCTCACATTCGTGCTAACCGTTGCCATGATCGACACGTTCGGTTATCTCGTTGGTCGCAAGCTGGGTCGCCACAAGTTGGCACCCGGAGTCAGCCCGAAGAAAACTATCGAGGGTCTTCTTGCTTCAATCACGGCCGGTCTAGTTGCCGCAATCTGCTCGGCGGTTTTCTGGCTTCACATCGAGTGGTGGTGGGGAGTTATTCTCGCTGCCGCGATGACCCTGACAGCGGTCTTCGGCGATCTCGCTGAATCGCTGATCAAGCGCGACCTCGGAGTGAAAGACATGAGTTCTTGGCTGCCAGGGCACGGCGGTGTCATGGATAGGCTCGACTCGATCTTGCCGTCTGCACTCGTTATGTTCATCATCGTCAGTTTGTTCTTTAGTTAGGCAGAGGGCCAAATTCAGTGAGTTACGAATTCGCCAAAGTAAAGAATCGCAAGCATGGCTATAGCCCAGAGCAAGTCGACGCCTTCGTTGAGATGGCTCGCCAGCAATACGAGCACCCAGAGGGGCACTTGCTCGGAGCTGAGCGCATTCGCGAAACCGAGTTCGACTTGGTTCGCGGTGGCTATGAAGTTAGCGCCGTAGACGCAGCGCTTGATCGAATTGAAGACGCCCTCGCTAATCGCGAAATTATGCGCAAACGAGAGACTCGTGGCGACTTTGCGATTTCAGATCAGCTCGAGCGCATAACCGAAATCGTGCGGGGACGCATTGAAAGACCAAAGAACAAGCGGTTTGACCGGGCTGCTTGGCCATCGCGAGGCTACAACCGCAAGCAGGTCGACAAGCTCTGCAACCTGATTCTCGAACATTTGGTAAACGGCGAAGCCCTGACTATGTCAGAAGTGCGACGTATTGTTTTCTCAGCACAGAGGGGTGGCTATGCAGAAAACCAAGTCGACGCATTCATCGATCGCGTCATTCAAATTCTTCATATCGAGCGCAACAGCTAGCGTTCTTCTTCTCGTTGGCTTTGCGGTTTCGCCGCTGAGCGCAGAGGCCACTGCAACAAGTCAGACTGCACATTCGGCTGTTCAGCCAACCGCAATCAGCGCACTCGGCAAACTCAAAGTGCGCGGGCAGTCTTCGCACGACGGTTATGCGCGGTCGGCATTTAGCGATGGTTGGGGAGACCTCGGTTCATGCGACCTAAGAAACTACATTCTGCAGCGTGATCTGACGAAGATAACCTGGCGTTCTGGCGAGACCTGCATCGTTGCAAGCGGCACTCTAAAAGACCCATACACCGGCAAAGTAATCAACTTCGTTCGCGGGGTTAGCACCT
>JBEGTK010000130.1:0-3112 GCA_041179445.1 Actinomycetota bacterium
CGGCAGGCTTTGATGCGCTAGTCAATGCGCGTGCAAATAAGTGGAAGTACCCTAAAGGCCCATCGCGCTATCGCCTCGCAATGTTTCGCGAACTAGCAGCGTTCAAGAAGCTTCGCTATAAGTTGATTGTCGACGGTGAATATCACGAGGTCGACGCAATGCTCTGCGCGGTGACAAACGTGAATTGCTATGGCGGGGGAATGATGGTCACCCCAGAGGCAAAACCAGACGATGGCGAACTAGATCTTTTTATCGTTCACAAAATCTCGCGACCTGAATTGATCAAGATTTTTCCGAGTGTTTATACCGGCGGTCACGTAACCCACCCGGCCGTCGAGATTGTTCGCGTGAAGAGCGTTGAGCTCGACTCGGGCAAGACACCTGCCTTTGCCGATGGAGAGCCGGCGGGGCACTCGCCACTGAAGATTTCGGTTGTGCCTGCAGGCTTGCAGATTCTCGGGCCAAAGCCGCCTGTTCTGGTCTAATTGCCTCTGGCAGAGCCGTTTTGCCTGTGATAAGTTAACAAGGTTGTCGCAACGGCCCCATCGTTTAGCGGCCTAGGACGCTGCCCTCTCACGGCAGTAGCGCGGGTTCAAATCCCGCTGGGGTCACGAATTCGCTCTCGATGATTTATTCTCGGGAGCGAGTTTTCTTTAAGCCGAATCGCCTAGATAAACCAGTAGCGCGTCATGGAAGACAGCATCTCGGTTGCCATGCCGCACATGCTAGCCAGCTTTGAAAACTTCTCAGCACTTAGAAGGGTTTCCGAGCTCAGATCTAAGACCAAGGTCTCAGAACTCGCGGAGTGGCTGATGACAATTTCAAATCCGGAGCCAACGTCTACGCTAAGGCGAGGATCAATATCGCCAGCAGCACCCGGATTCATAATCTTCTTTGCGAAACGCTTCTCGCTAATGCCGAATGCAGCCGCCCAGTGACCGAAGTTATCGCGGTCCGAAGCAATGATGTAAATCGGAATCGTGATGTAGGCACTCGACGCGCGACCGTCGATAAGTTTTCTAAAGTCCTCGCAAGGGTTATCAATGCTCGGATAAAAACCAAAGTTGTGCGCATACATGCGTTCTTCGTAGTTGACGTCAATCTTGTCCCAGAGATCGTAGGGGCCAGGCTTTGAAAGTAGGGCGACAACGTGAGTGATGAGGCCAGAATTTGCTCGACTTGATATTGGGGAAATGAAATCTGTAATTTCCTGGTGAGTCGCAAGCGCTTCGGTCTCGGCTCGAGATGCATTCATGATGGCATTTTGAAGATTGTGTGGAGGGTTAGCGCCTGTGGCTGCTTTTGCAATAACGAGTTCGTGCACGCAATGCTCAATCTCGTGTCGAAGCACTTGCGCCCACACGACGTTCGCCACTTCGCTAATTGCTACAGGTCGAATGCGTTCGACTGCTCTGTGAACGAAAGCGACATACTCCATCATTCTCGGCAGGCTGAAATAGATTCCCCACTGCATGCGGCGATATCTAGGCACGTACCAGGCGAGCTCGTGGACGCCTTGGCCCTCCTGAAAAGGTTCACCATTGTGCCATCCGAGCCCATCATGACGTTCATGTTCTAAAGGAGTAAAAGATTCTTCAGTGAACCTGGGGAGTTTAGATGCCTTCATAGGGTGACCATCGAACATTGTGTTTTCAAAGTCGCCGTATGGAAAATCAAATTGCCCCAAGTCAGCGAACGCGTCTAAGAGTGCATTTCCGGGCTTTGTCATGGTTCCCCCTAAGTCGTTTCTAGAAATTTAGCAGGCAGGCCAGACAAAGCCTTTCAGCGGCGCTTGTCGCGAAGCAGAGTTAGGCCAGTGAGAATCAAGATCACACTGACCGGAACAAGAGCTGCCAGGTTGAGACCGACAAACATCAGCGCCGCCATGATTGAGCCGGCGATTGCACCACCAAATGCCCCGGATAGGTTCATAAGCGAATCGCTAAGCCCCTGCACGTTTGTCTTGAGTTCAATTGGCAGCGACGATGCGAGCAGTGCGGAGGCTGAAACAGTTGCTGCGCTCCAGCCGAGGCCGAGCAAGAACAAACCGATTAGAACGCTCTGGTGATCTTCGCTGCCGATGCCTGCAAAGAGAAGCGCTGCGATAAAAATTGCTTGACCAAGAACGACGGTTTGAATCTTTCCGATTTTGTCAGAGAGCCAACCGAAAATCGGGCTGAAGGCATACATGCCTGCAATGTGAATGCTGATCGTGAAGCCGACGACAACCAAAGTTGCGCCGTGTTCTTTTAGGTGAGCTGGTGTCATCGACATGACCGAAACCATCACCATGTGGCTCAGTGCGATTGAGGCAACTGCGTATGCAGCTTTCGGATACTCGCGAAGAGTTTGAATTGCAGAACCGATTGAAAGTTTTGGTTTTGCAGCTCGTGCATCACCGAGTTGTTGTGCCGTGAGCAGTGGGTCAGGTCGAAGGCCAAACCAGAAAACCGAGCTTGCGGCGATTTGAGAAAGAATCGTCAAGAAGAACGGGCCGGTCATGTGCGGCAGGCCTAGCCAGCCGCCGATGATCTCGCCGGGGCCAAAGAGGTTTGGTCCGATTACGGCTCCAACGGTAGTTGCCCAAACCACAACAGAAAGATCGCGACCGGTCGACTTGGTTGACGGCAGGTCGGTTGCTGCGAAGCGAGCTTGCAATCCGGTTGCTGAACCAGCGCCGAGCAAGAACAGGGCGAGCAAGAGCAGAGGAAAGAAGCGAATCGCGGTGGCCGTGATAATCAGGGTCGCGCCGGTGATCGCGATGGCGGCTCCGGAGGCAAGCGCAACGCGGCGCCCCTTTGCATAAGCGCGTCGGGCTAGCGGAATAGCCCAGGTTGCGGCACCCAGGGTAGAAAAGGTGGCCGCGGCCCCTGCCCAGGCTGTCGACCCGGTTAGGTCTTGGGCCAAAAGCGAGCCAATCGACAGGGTCGACCCCAGCCCGAAGCCGCTGAGCACCTGGCCGGCGGTCAGCACGCGCACGGTTTTGCGCTGCAGCGCTTCAAGATTTGGGGAGGTCACGGGTTCAGCCTAAGCCTGCGCGGGGTCAAAGTGCCCCAAAAGAGCCCATCCGTGCCTTTGGGGCCTCGGCTAAACTTGCCCAATGAGCAAAAAG
>JBEGTK010000131.1:0-3109 GCA_041179445.1 Actinomycetota bacterium
CACCTACCCCAAAGATCTCTAGCTACATCACCGCTTTGATTGCAGGGCCTTATGTTGAGGCTCGCTCAGAGTTGACATCTTCAGACGGTCGTGTGATTCCGCTCGGTGTCTTCTGCCGTGCATCTTTGTCTCCATTCATGGACGCCGATTACATCTTCGACAAGACTCGCGAAGGCTTCTTGTTCTACGAGAAGCAGTTCGACGTTCCGTATCCATTTGAAAAGTACGACCAGCTATTTGTTCCTGAGTTCAACGCCGGTGCGATGGAAAACGCCGGAGCCGTCACTTTCACTGAGACCTACGTCTTCAGATCAAAGGTTTCAGACGCTACTAAAGAGCGTCGCGTTGTCACGATTTTGCACGAGCTAGCTCACATGTGGTTCGGCGACCTAGTGACCATGAAGTGGTGGAACGACCTGTGGCTCAATGAGTCATTTGCAGAATATGCATCAACTTTGGCTACCGCCGAGGCAACCGAGTGGCACGGAGCATGGACGACCTTTGCAGCGCTTGAAAAGTCATGGGCATACCGTCAAGACCAGTTGCCATCAACTCACCCGATTGTTGCCGAGATCAACGACCTCGAAGACGTTCAGGTGAACTTCGACGGAATCACCTATGCAAAGGGTGCATCGGTTCTGAAGCAATTGGTTGCCTTCGTCGGTCAAGAGAAATTCATGGCCGGTGTTAGTGCCTATTTCAAGAAGCACGCCTATCAGAACACCGAACTGGTTGATTTGCTGCGCGAACTCGAGGCTCAGTCGGGTCGTGACCTGCAGAGCTGGTCAAAGAACTGGCTTGAAACTGCTGGCGTGAACACGCTTCGCCCTGAGTTCAAAACTGACGCCGACGGCAACTTCACCAAGTTCGCTGTCTTGCAGACCGCTATTGCAGAGCACCCAACCATTCGCCCGCACCGCATGGCGATTGGTTTCTACAACCTCGAAGGCAACGCCCTTAAGCGCGTGCACCGCATTGAACTCGACGTCGATGGTGACCGCACCGAGGTTGACGCCTTGGTTGGCATCGCTCAGCCTGACTTGATCTTGCTGAATGACGAAGACTTGGCATACGCAAAGATTCGCCTTGACGAGCGTTCACTAAAGACCGCGGTCGACCACCTCAGCAAATTCGAAGATTCGCTTGCACGCACTGTTGTGTGGGGTGCGGCTTGGGATGCCGCTCGCGACGCAGAGGCAAGCCCACGCGAGTTCGTGAAGTTGGTATTGAACAACATCGCAACCGAGACAGAGTCGACGACCATCTTGACCCTGCTACGCCAGTTGGTCACAACCGGAAACCTCTATGTTGCAGAAACTCACCGCGAGCAGACCCTGATCGAAATCGGTGACGGTCTCTTGTCAATGGCGCGCAAGGCAGAACCGGGCAGCGACATTCAGTTGCAGCTCATCAAGTTCTTTCCGCAATTCGCAAAGACCGCTGCTCACCTCGACGCACTAGAAGCGCTGCTCTCTGGTGCCGAGAAGCTAAACGGTCTCGAGGTCGACGCAGACCTTCGCTGGGATCTGCTAACCGGTCTCGTAGTTGCCGGTCGCGCAGGTGAAAGTGAGATTGACGCTGAACTTGAGCGCGACAACACCGCAAACGGCCAGAAGGCAGCTGCCGGTGCTCGTGCGGCACTGCCAAGCGCCGCTGCAAAAGAAGCAGCCTGGACGCTGCTCGTTGAAAGCAAGGAACTTTCTAACGCACTCGTAAACTCAGCCAGCCTTGGCTTCGGTAGAGTTCACGACTTGAAGTTGCTCGAGCCATATGTTGACCGCTACTTCGAGAGCGCTCTTCACGTATGGAAGTTGCACACCTTCAAGATCGCTGAGTACTTGATGATCAACCTCTACCCGGTCTATTTGGCTAACGAGGCTCTCGCTGCCAAGACTCGTGAGTGGATCGCAAAGCCTCAGATCAAAGAGATTCCTGCGCTTCGCAGAATCATGATCGAGAACCTGGCAGCTGTAGACCGAGCGCTAGCGGCACAGAAGCGCGACGAAAGAAGCTAAAAATGCAAAACTTCATGGCTTGGTGGCCAGAGTTCTGGCAGCAGTGGCACACGCTGATTCGAATCGTTTTGATTCTGATCGGCACCGTCTTGGTTCGCTGGATTCTTCTGGTCTCGGTAAGCCGTGTAGTCAAAGGCATCGAGGCCGGCACTCGAGGCAAGCTCGCAGAGACAGATAAGCGCTCGGCAAGCCAGTCACCAGTTGCGAAGGCGCGTGTAATTCAGCGCGCCAGAACCCTCGCTTCGGTCATGAGCAACCTAATCACCTGGTCGCTAGTGCTATTTGCTGCTGGGTCGGTTCTAGGCGAACTCGGCGTTGCCGTTGGCGCGCTAGTGGCCAGTGCTGGAATCTTGGGTGCTGCCCTTGGTTTCGGCGCGCAGAGTCTGGTGCGCGACCTAATCAGCGGTCTCTTCATCATCTTCGAAGATCAGTTCGGCGTCGGAGACAGCGTTGACCTAGGCGAAGCAACCGGCGTTATCGAAAACGTCGGCTTGCGTGTTACTCAGGTTCGTGATGTAAACGGCGTGCTTTGGTATGTGCGCAACGGTGAGATCATCCGTGTCGGAAACCACTCTCAAGGCTGGGCACGTGTCGTGCTCGACATTCCATTTAGCTACAACGTCAAGATCGACAAGGCGCAAGCAACCATTCTTGAAGCGGCGACCGAGCTATACAAAGACAACTCGTTTGCAAAGCGCATGTTAAGCAAGCCAGAAGTTTGGGGCATTCAATCGATTACCGGTGACCAGGTTGTCATTCGTCTAGTTCAGCAGGTTGGCCCCCAAGATGCAGATGACATAGCTCGCGAGCTGCGCCTGCGCATCAAAACAAAACTCGATGCAGCCAAGATCAATCTCGCTTCAGACAAGACACCGATCTTTGTTGAAGTCGGCGGCAAGGCCATCAAGTAATTGACAGACCAACAAGAATTCTCTGACGCAGAGCGCGTAGAAACCGTTCGCATCAAAGGCCTTGGCGGCGAATTGAATATCGCTGGCAACTTTTATGAGCGCGTTGGTGGCAAAGAAACTTTTCGCAAATTAGTCGCAAAGTTTTATGAAGGCGTTGCCGAAGACGACGTGCTTCGCCCGATG
>JBEGTK010000132.1:0-3106 GCA_041179445.1 Actinomycetota bacterium
CGAGGTAAATCGAGTTCGCAAGCTTCTCGACGGTCTCGGTGCGACCGAAACCAAGATCACCGTGACCAACGACCTCGACGAATATGCCATCGCTGCTCTGGCAGCAGCGCCGGTCGACGCCTATGGAGTTGGCACTTCGGTTGCAACGGGTTCAGGCGCACCAACAGCCGGCTTCGTTTACAAACTCGTTTCTTTTGAGGGCGCTGACGGCAACTGGAAGAGCGTTGCCAAGAAGAGCGCTATGAAAGCCAACATCGGCGGGCGCAAGAGCGCGGTTCGCAGACTCGATTCACGCGGGGTGGCAACCACCGAGGTAATCGGCTCAGAAGTTAGCCCGGCCGCAGACGCGAACGATCGAAACTTGCTTGTTTCGCTAGTTGAAAACGGCAAAGTCAATGAGATTTATGCCGGACCAGCCGGAACCGCATTGGCCCGCGAGCACCACAAGTCGGCAAAGGCAGAACTGCCTCTTCAAGGGTTACGGTTGATGCGCGGCGACGCTGCGATCACCACCGAATTCGTTTAGAAATTATTGAGGGTCTTCGCCCTTGGGCATCGACTCATAAATCTCTTTGCACTCAGGGCAAATCGGAAACTTCTGTGGGTCGCGACTCGGTGTCCAAACTTTTCCGCACAGCGCAATTACCGGAGTGCCGAGAACCGCTGATTCGACGATTTTGTCTTTAGGCACAAAGTGCGAGAAGCGCTCGTGATCGCCTGGTTCAACGTTTTGCACCTGCTCTTCGAGCAGAGTGGTTGAACCACCTTCGTGGCTTGGCTGCGGGTTTAGTTCACTCATGATTGAAAATTAGTTTAAGTCAGCAGCGTCGCCGAGGGTTACGCTCACAGTCGACTTCTTGCCGTCGCGAATGTATTCAACCGTGGCCTTTGCGCCTGCCGGCTGTTGTCGCACCGCAGCTGTCAGTTCGCCAGAAGTAGCGATTGAACGATTGTTGAAAGAGACGATGATGTCTCCTGCCTTGATGCCCGCCAACTGTGCGGCGCCACCCGGAGTCACTTCTTCAACGAGAGCACCAACGGCAAAGCTCGCAGTTGCGTCTGAGTTAGTCGAGTCAGAAACCAAAGCGCCGAGCAACGCGTGACTTGCTTTTCCGGTTTTCATGATTTCGGTTGCAATTCGCTTTGCGGTGTTCGAAGGAATCGCGAAACCAACGCCGATGCTTCCTGCCTGACCGCCGCTGCTCGCGGCACTCGCAATGGCAACGTTCACGCCGACCAATTCACCGGCATCGTTCACCAGAGCGCCACCTGAGTTGCCAGGGTTGATGGCAGCATCTGTCTGAATCACATCGAGGTTGATGGGTCTGGCCGAACTCTGCTGATTCCAGAGTTGCAAGCCACCGCCCGAACCGCTGTTGTCTGGTGCCGCTGCAGATGAAACCTGGATGGTTCGGTTCAGTGCAGAAACGATTCCCTTGGTGACGGTGTTTGAAAGACCTAGCGGTGCGCCGATAGCAACAACGTTGTCGCCAACGTTGATCTTGTCGCTGTCTGCAAATTTGATTGGCTTGAACGCCGTGCTTGCAGTTACCTTGATTACCGCAAGATCGTTAGTTGGGTCGGTGCCAATTAACTTGGCTGAATAAACGTGCCCGTCATAGGTTTTGACTTCGATGTCTGGGTCTGCGGTTGCGCCGTCGAGCGTGACAACGTGGGTGTTCGTGAGAATGTAGCCGTCTTCGGTGAGAAACTCGCCGCTACCGTTGCCGCCGTCTGCTCCTGACGAGACTGAAATGGTGACCACCGATGGCTGCGCTACGGCAGCGGCAGCGGTTACCCAGGTAACGCTCTCGGCGTTGTTGACCACGATCGGAGCCGGCGACTGAATGTAGTTGAAGGCAAATACCGCTACCCCGCCGCCGACCGTTGCGCCAACGATAGAGCCCAGAGCAATAGCTGCGCTGCCGGTGAGAAGAGTCGTGCGCTTTGCCAAGCGCTGCTTGAGAGTCAGCTTTTTTGGCGCTGTCTGCTGGGCCTGCGGAACGTCATAGAGAAACTGACCATTGAACTGGTTCATCAGAGACCTTTCTTGCTGGCTTGTGCCTAAATGATGGCTAACGAGCCTGATTAGTCTATGAAAACAACCTGAGAGTTTTCTAACAGCGGTAGTTGCTCGAGTGCTTTTGACAACTTGCCCAGACCAGCCTCGGCTTGGTCTTCTGTGCAACCTGCTTGGGTGCTTCGGTAACCAAGACTTGAGTGCTGCCAGATCTGGTCACAACGCCGACGGCAATCCATGCATCGCTAAGCCCGAAACGATAGCTCGCATCGAATGACACGGTTAGGTCAATTTGCTTTTGACCGGATGTTGCGAAAGATGCAACCGCGATTGCTCCGACTCCTGGTGGCAGACCCTCGAATAGCCAGTCATGTTTGATGGGCACGAAGCGCACGTATGCTGTTCGACCTAAGACAACTGCGGTTCGCTCGTGTTCAACCGCATTTGAAGTGAGCAACATTGCAGTCAAGACCGTCGCCTGACTTGGCGATGCATACACCGCGACATCGTTCGGCGAAAATGCGGCAGAGTCTGTCTGCTGACTGAGCGAAGAACTCTGTGCAACTTTTGGTTTCGCGACGACCACGATCGCTGGCGGATTGCTCGGGCCAGTTATTTTGCAACCGAGAAGCGCTGCGGCAACAATTTGCGCGGTCGTATTCATTGTGTCTGGGCAAAGCGGCTTGACCACAACTACCGATTTGGCCGGCTGCGATTTTGTGACTGTGGTTTGGCTGCGCTTAGTTGTCGTGACCACTGAATCAGAGTTTGCGCAGAGAACTACCTGATTGCCCACGATTGCTGAACTGGCCGAAAAGGGCGCGCCTGACCCCGTTATGCAAGCTGCCCGAGCAGGTTGCGCGGCGACGAACTGCCACAGGAACAGGGTTAGAACTAGAACGATTCGGAGCATTGGCCGAAACTATTTGCTTGCTCGAGAATTCGCCCGAGTTGCCCACAGGCTGCGATTTAGCGGCCGAGTTGTTGGGCCAGAAAAAAGAAAAACCCAGACCGAAGTCTGAGTTTTCTTTCTAGTTGCGGAGGCAGGATTTGAACCTACGACCTCCGGGTTATGAGCCCGGCGAG
>JBEGTK010000133.1:0-3099 GCA_041179445.1 Actinomycetota bacterium
TCTGACTCCACCGTGGCAGTTGCTATTGGCAATTGCAGTATTAGGAATGTTCGACGCGTTTGCCGGTTTTGCTTCGGCAATCGTCTTTGCAATCGCAACGGTTGTTGCAGCGGGTCACCTGCCGAACATCGCAGAGACCCGTTTGCTAATGGGCATCATCGTGGTTGCAATTGGCCCGGCACTTCTCTCGACAGCATTTAGGTCAATTCGAAAAGCTGCCGCGCTAAACCTAAATTCTTGGTGGGAGCGCATCACCGACCTCGCAGTCGTTCCGTTCATGGCTGGTTGGTCTGCGTCTGCGATGATTTCAACACTGCCTGCTCTGGCCGGCTTGACTCTGAACGTCGCAAACCACGTGAATGACTTTGCACTTGCGATTGCGGCGGCTGCGTTTGTGCGCGTGCTCGTTGAAGAATTTGCAGCGCGCTATTATCCAGCTCGTTTGAACTCGATCAACCCAGACGAGATTGCTGACCCACCGATGATTCAAAAGGTCATCGCACTTGCCATCAAGTTCGCAATCTGGGTCTTTATCTCAACAGCATTGATGGGCCCAAGCTGGCAAATCTGGGTTGGCTCGGCCCTGTTCTTGCTGCCATCGATTCTGACCTGGTTCGCAGACCGACTGCCAAACAGTCCAACTCTGTGGCGCTTCTTGCCGACAGGCATCCCTGGTCTTGCTCTAAGCCTGGTTGTAGCCACTCTGACCACTTCGCTAGTTGGCGCTTGGCTCGGGGCAACACCTGAACTTGCCCAGTGGTCGTTCGTGATTTTGCCGTTGCCACTGCTGGCCATCAGCATTCTTGGCCTGTTTGGCCGACACGGCGGCGAGCAGTTCGATGATCGCCCGGTCAAGCAGTCGGTTTGGGTCTACCGAATCGGTGGCGTGATCATGCTTCTCGTCACGCTCAAGTTGGCCGGCGTTATTTAGTGGAATAATCCTGTCAAGATGGGGTTTACTTAAGTCATGACAGACAAGAACTACACCTTCGGACTAGACACCTTCGGCGACAGCTCGGTTGACGAGCAGGGCAACCCAAACTCTGACGCCCAGACTATTCGTGACATCGTTGAGCAAGCCGTGCTCGCAGATCAGCTTGGCCTAGACCACTTCAACGTTGGCGAGCACCACCGCGATGACTTCGCGGTTAGTGCACCAGACACAGTTCTTGCGGGAATCGCGACCGTCACCAAAAACATCAAGCTCGGCAGCGGTGTGACCGTGCTTTCAAGTGACGACCCGGTTCGCGTCTATCAAAGATTTGCAACACTCGATGCGCTTTCAAACGGTCGCGCAGAAATCACCGCTGGTCGCGGATCATTCACTGAGAGCTTTCCGCTATTCGGTTACGCGCTTAGCGACTATCACGTGCTCTTCGAAGAGAAGCTCGATCTGCTCGTGCAGCTTCTCAAAGAGAAGCCAGTCACCTGGAGTGGAACAACTCGCGCAGGTTTGACCAACCAACAGGTTTATCCAAAAACAGAAAACGGACTATCGATTCGCGTTGGTGTTGGCGGCAGCCCAGAGTCAGTTGTGCGTGCCGCTAACCACGGAATTCCGATGGCACTCGCAATCATCGGTGGCGACCCTGCGCGCTTTGAACCGTTCGCGCGTTTATATCGCACACGTCTTCAAGAACTCGGCAAACCACAACTGCCAGTTTCAATTCACTCACCCGGATACATCGCTCCAACCGATGAAGAAGCTGCAGATGAATTCTGGCCTTACTACAAGGGTTCGTTCGGTCGCATCGGTCGCGAACGCGGATGGGGTGAAACCACTCACGGTCACTTCATGAGTGAAGTGCTGCACGGTTCGATGTATGTCGGTTCACCTGAAACCGTCGCAAAGAAAATTGCATACGCGATTCAGTCGGTCGGTGCTCAGCGCTTCGATCTGAAGTATTCAAACGGACCAATGCCTCAGAGTCGATTGCTTCGCAACATCGAGCTTTATGCAAACGAGGTTGTGCCGCGCGTCAAGAAGCTGCTCGCGGAATAGCAGGGCAGTCAGAGGGGTTAGACCCTCTGTGCCCGAATCTCTGAACAAGCCGCACCGGCCAAACACCAAGCTGCAATCGGCTTTGGCTCGCCGATTCGTGCGTCTGCTCTCGGGCTCTGAAACCGGCAAACCGCCATGGCTCAAGCAGGTTGCCGATGGCGAAGAGGCGGGGCTCTACCTGCCTAATCAAGCCCCATGGATAGTTCACGCAGATTTCGCCACCCTGGTTGGCGGGGTTCGTGCGCTATTGATGCAAGCGCTGCATCCGGGTTCGCTAACCGGAGTTCGTCAGCACTCGCGCTATAAAGATGACCCGCTCGGTCGCCTCGCCGGAACCATTCGTTGGTTGACCGTGACCACCTTCGGCCCGATCGAGTCAAACCTCAAAGAGGCGAACCGAGTCAATCGCCTGCACACTCGCGTCAAGGGTGAATACCAAACTTCGACCGGCGAGAGCCGTCACTACCAAGCTGCCGACAAAGACTTGCTGTTGTGGGTGCACGTTGCATTCATGGATAGCTTCTTGCGCTCACACCAGAACTACTCGAAGCGACCGATTCCTGGGGGAGCAGATGATTACGTTCGACTGTGGGCTGCTTCTGTTAAACCACTCGGCCTAGATGATGCACCGAAGAACGAAAAAGAATTGCTCGAGACACTTGCAACTTTTGAATCGCAACTCGTAGTCACCGAAGAAACTCGCGACGTCATCAAGTGGATCAAAAACCCACCGTTGCCGACTTTGGCAAAGCCGTTCTATCGCTTGTTCTTTTTTGCAGCCTTGGCGTCGATGCCGCAGAGCTATCAAAACCTAATTGGTGAAAGAGCGCTGCCGCTTTGGTTCGTAAAATCGCAAACTACAAACTTGCTAAGAATCATGCGTTTTGCAATCGGTCACGAATCGCCAATCGAAGAAGCATCGGTTGCGCGTCTTCGCAGAATCGGCGCTTGGCAATAATCTAAGAGCATGAAGAGAGTTCTGCTAACCGGCTTCGAGCCGTTTGCCGGTTCGAGCATGAACCCGAGCGAGCAAATCGTCAAGGCGCTTGCCACCAGTGGCATCGTCGACTCTTCGGGCCAGCCGCAGGTCGACCTGC
>JBEGTK010000134.1:0-3098 GCA_041179445.1 Actinomycetota bacterium
CGAAATGCGGCGGCGGTCTAGGTCGATGTCGATTACCTTGACGAATACATCTTGGTTGACTGCAACAACCTGCTCGGCAAGCTCAATGTGCTTGGCCGAAAGCTCGCTGATGTGAACTAGACCCTCGATGCCGTCTGCAACGCGAACGAACGCACCGAACGGAACCAACTTGGTGACCTTACCTGGCGCGTACTGACCGATCGCGTGAGTGCGAGCGAATACCTGCCATGGGTCTTCCTGAGTTGCCTTGAGTGAGAGTGAAACACGCTCGCGGTCCTGGTCAACTTCGAGAACCTCAACGGTAACCTCTTGGCCGATTTCAACAACTTCTGATGCGTGCTCGATGTGCTTCCATGACAATTCAGAAACGTGAACGAGACCGTCTACGCCACCTAGGTCAATGAACGCACCGAAGTTAACGATCGATGAAACAACACCGGTGCGAATCTGACCCTTAGCCAAGTCTGCAAGGAAGGTGCTGCGGTTTGCCGACTGGCTCTGCTCTAGCAGTGCGCGGCGTGAAAGAACAACGTTGTTGCGGTTCTTGTCGAGTTCAAGAATTTTCGCTTCAACCTTCTGACCCAAGTATGGGCCTAGGTCGCGAACGCGACGAAGCTCGATGAGTGATGCAGGAAGGAAGCCACGAAGACCGATGTCAACGATGAGGCCACCCTTAACAACTTCGATAACAACACCGGTAACGGTGCCATCTGCCTCTTTAACCTTCTCGACATCGCCCCACGCGCGCTCGTACTGTGCGCGCTTCTTTGAAAGGATTAGACGACCTTCTTTGTCTTCTTTCTGAAGAACAAGTGCCTCAACAGAGTCTCCTACTGAGACGATTTCTGATGGGTCTGCGTCGTGGCGAATCGAAAGTTCGCGTGAAGGAATAACTCCTTCGGTTTTGTAGCCAACGTCTAGAAGAACTTCATCGCGGTCGATCTTGACTACGGTGCCTTCGATTAGGTCGCCGTCGTTGAAGAACTTAAGGGTCTTCTCGACTGCTGCTAGAAAGTCCTCAGCAGATCCAATGTCGTTGACTGCGATCTGCTTGCTTGGGGTGCTTGTCATATTTTGTTTTACTCTTTACGGACATACTCAGGCCAAGGCAAAAAACGAAAGAATTTTCGAATTGCACCAAGGCAATGGATTATTGGTTGCGCCAAAACGGCACTGCCCCAGTCTAGCCCTGAATCGCCCGTGATTGCTAGCCTCTGGGCTTCAGAAAGCGGCTGGGATTAGTGGCCAGCGGCATCCCAGGTTTTGCCAACACCGAGGTGAACCTCGAGTGGCACGCTTAGCTCTACAACGTTTTGCATCTGGTCGACGACCATTGTCTTCAGGCTTTCGAGCTCACCCTTTGCCACTTCGAAAACCAATTCGTCGTGCACCTGCAGCAGCATTCGGCTCTTTAGGCCCATTTCGCTCATTTTGGCTGCAATTCGAGTCATGGCCAGCTTCATGATGTCGGCAGCTGTGCCCTGAATTGGCGCGTTTAGGGCTGCTCTGCGAGCCGCCTCTCTAACCTGAAAAACGCTCGACTTTAGGTCATCGAATGGGCGGCGACGGCCAAACGTGGTCACGGTGTAGCCGTTTAGCTTGGCCTGGTCTACTACCTGAGCTAAGTAACGACGAACGCCACCAAATCGGTCGAAATAGTCATTCATGAGTTGTTTTGCTTCGCCGTTGCTCATTCTCAGCTGCTTTGCCAGACCATATTCGCTTAGCCCATAGACCAATCCGTAGCTCATGGCCTTTACCTTCGAGCGCATTGAGCTGGTTACCTCTGAAGGCTCGACGCCAAAGATGCGAGCACCCACGAATCGGTGAAGGTCTTCGCCAGTCCTGAATGCTTCGATAAGCCCGGCGTCTTCGCTCAGGTGCGCCATGATGCGCATTTCGATTTGCGAGTAGTCGGCGGTTAGCAGGGTTTCATAACCATCGCCGACGACGAAGGCGTCGCGAATCTGGCGACCGCGTTCGCTCTTGATTGGAATGTTCTGCAAGTTCGGTGAATCGCTTGCCAAGCGGCCAGTCGACGTGCCGGTCTGAACGTAGTTTGTGTGAATGCGTCCATCGGCAGCAATTGCCTTGATCACAATTTCAACAATTTGACGAAGCTTGCTCACCTCGCGGTGTTCGAGCAGCTTAGCCAGAAATGGGTGTTCGGTTTGTTCAAATAACTCATTGAGCGCCGCCGCATTTGTTGAGAAACCGGTTTTGACCGATTTGGTGCCTGTCATGCCAAGGTCGTCAAACAAAACGGTTTGCAGCTGCTTCGGCGAGGCAAGGTTAATCTCTTTGCCAATAATCGCGTATGCCTCGCCAGCGACGCGAGCCACCTCTTCACCAAGCGAATCAAAAAGGGTTTCGAGTTGCTTGCGATTGATCTGAATGCCGGTGAATTCCATCAGTGCGAGCGCGTGACTCGTTGGCAGCTCGATCTCGGTTAGTGCTCGCAGCTGGTCTTCTTCGCTGAGCCTTGAAAACAGAACCGGTGAGAGATTTGCAACCAACCAAGCGTCAAGCGACGCGTCGTTGCTGTCTTCTTTAATCAGCGCGTCTTGATCTGCTCGCTCAACCGTGAAACCCAGATATTCGAGGGCGATGTCGTCTAGACCATAACCCTTGCGAATCGGGTTTTGCAGGTAAGTCATCAGAAGCACATCGAAATCGGCACCGCGAAGGTCTAGACCTAGTTCGAAAAGCTTTCGCGTGGTGTTTTTGGCATCGAAGATAGCCTTTGGCGCATCAGATGCAAGCCAGTCACCGATGAGCTCTTTCACCTCGGCAGCAGTCTTTGGAGCCCAGGTGTGCCGGGTGGTCTCGGTGGCGAAGCCGATGCTGAGAATGCCGCTTTCGCCGAATTCGAAGTCGATCGCCACCAAAGCTGTCTGGCTTGCGACCAAGCTTGCGGCCTCTTTGCCACTGAGCGACTTTTTTTCTGGAACCGTTAGCTCTGCAAAAACAGAAGCAGCTGGCTCTTCGATCGCCTCTGAACTTGAAACCGCCGCAGCCGATGTGCCTGAGCCTTTCAATCGCAGCACACGTTCGGTAAGAGTCTTGAAGTGCAACTTCTTGAAAACTTCGCGAACCTT
>JBEGTK010000135.1:0-3089 GCA_041179445.1 Actinomycetota bacterium
ACAGAGGAGAAAAACTAATGTTCACCGGAATCATCGAAGAGCTTGGTCACGTAAAGGCTATTGAGCAGCAAGCCGATGCCGTGCGTCTAACCATCGAAGGGCCAATTGCAGTCAGCGATGTCAAGCGAGGTGACTCGATTGCCGTTAGCGGCACCTGCCTGACCGCAGTTGAGTTTGACGAAAGCACCTTTACTGCAGACGTGATGAAAGAAACTCTCGACCGCACTTCGCTAAGCGAACTGAAAGTTGGCGACGCCGTGAACCTCGAGCGCGCGATGACAGCTGCAACTCGCTTTGGCGGTCACGTGGTGCAGGGCCACGTTGACGGCGTTGGCAAAATCATCTCTCGCGAACCAAGCGAGAACTGGGAATGGCTTCGCGTGAGCATTCCAGCTGAACTTATGAAATACATCGTGCTAAAAGGCTCGATAACAATCGACGGAGTTTCACTAACCGTCAACGAGGTCGGCGACGACTTCATCGGGCTAAGCCTGATTCCAGAAACCTTGGCACTAACCACTCTTGGCAGCAAGCAGGTTGGCGCAAAAGTAAACGTCGAGGCAGACGTTATGGCAAAGCACATCGAACGACTTCTCGAAGCAAGGAATAAATAATGCAACTATCAACAATTGACGACGCTCTAGCAGCGTTGCGCGAGGGCAAGCCTGTATTGGTTGCAGACGCAGCCGATCGCGAGAACGAAGGCGATGCGATCATCGCGGCCGAACTCGTCAACCCAGAGTGGATGGCCTGGATCGTGCGCAACACCACCGGCTACCTCTGTGTGCCGATGGAAGAGTCTCGCGCAAACGACCTTGACCTGCCATTGATGACCACCAACAACAAAGACCCGCACGGCACCAGCTACACGATCACCGTAGATGCCAGCAACCGCAAGGCAACCGGCGTCAGCGCCGAAGAGCGTGCGAACACTGCAAACGTGCTCGCCCACCCAGAATCTAACCCTGAGTCGCTAATGCGCCCAGGCCACATGGTGCCGTTGCGTGCCCACCCAGCCGGTGTTCTAGGCCGCGCTGGCCACACCGAGGCAACCGTCGACCTGCTCAAACTTGCCGGGCTAACCCCGGTTGGCGTTATTGGCGAGATGGTCAGCGAAGACGGCTCGATGATGCGCTTGCCAGAACTCATCGAAGTCGGTGCTCGCGAGAACCTGCCAGTGATTTCAATCGAACAGATTGTTGACTACCTAAACACTCACGAGATTGTTCACGTTGACAACCCAAATAACCGCATTCGTCTAGACGCGGTTGCAAAGCTGCCGACTATCCATGGCAATTTCACTGTTCGTGGTTATTACGACATCAAGACCACAGCCGACCACGTTGCCATCATTGCTGGCAACCCAACCGGAGAGAACGTTTTGATTCGCATGCACAGCGAGTGCATCACCGGTGAAGCGTTTGGCTCACTCAAGTGTGAGTGTGGCCCACAGCTCGACTATGCACTCGACCAGATTGCGAACGACCCTAAGGGCGGCATCGTGATTTATCTTCGCGGTCAAGAAGGTCGCGGCATTGGTTTGCTGAACAAGCTTCGCGCTTATTCATTGCAAGACCAGGGCTATGACACCGTCGATGCAAACCTCGCACTTGGCTTGCCGAGCGAAAACCGCGAGTATGGCGCAGCCGTTGCGATCTTGCGCGACATGGGCGTTCACAGCGTTCGCCTTATGACAAACAACCCTGCAAAGAGCGGGTTCTTGATCAACGCAGGAATTCCGGTGAACGAGTATGTTCCGATTTTGGTTGGTCAGGCTCTCGAAAACGCGGGCTACCTCGAGACCAAGCGTGCTCGCATGGGGCACATGATTCCAGGAGAACAGTAATGGCAGGCGGAGCACCAAAACTAACCGTTGACGCAAGCGGCCTTCAGGTGGCCGTGCTTGTTACGGCGTGGCACAAGAAAGTCATGGATGGCCTTCAGGCCGGTGCCGAGCGCGCGCTAAAAGAAGCCGGAAACGACACCTATGAAATCTGGAACGTGCCTGGCGCTTTTGAGCTGCCGCTGGCCGCCCAGTATGCGATTGACCAGGGTGCCGATGTGGTTATCGCCCTCGGTTGCGTTATCTATGGCGAGACTCCGCACTTCGAGTATGTCTGCCGCGCTGCCACTGACGGCCTAACCCGCGTGCAACTAGACACCGGAATTCCGATCGGCTTCGGCTTGCTGACCGTCAACGACGAGCAGCAGGCGCTTGACCGCGCCGGGCTTGAGGGTTCAAAAGAAGACAAGGGTCGCGAAGCCGTTGAAGCCGCAGTGCTCATGGCTAGTATGAAGTAATGGAACTCGCAATCAGAATCACATTGGTGCTTCACCTACTAGGTTTCGCATCGATCATGGCCGGAACACTCAGCCAAATGTCTAGCTTCAAGACCGGCGCGAAGGTATTGCCTTCGATTATGCACGGTGCTTGGCTCTCACTCATCACCGGTTTGGCAATGGCAGGAATGCTGCCTGCAAACGGTGAAGATGTAAACGGTCTCACCATCAGCTTGAAGAGCGTTGGAATAACCGCAATCTTCTTTATCGCCTACACATACAACAAGAAAGAGAACACGCCTAAGTGGGTTGTTCCTTCAATTCTTGCCCTAGCAATTGCAAACGTTTGTTTTGCAGTTCTTCTGGGAATGGCAAGCTAACTTCAACCAATAAAAAAGACCCCGTCGCGAGACGGGGTCTTTTTTATTCTTCTAGCCTCTTACCGCAATTGTGTATGTGCTCGAGTCGCCAACCGAGTTGGTGGCGACGATTCGGTAATAGACATAAACGTTCGGTGCTGGTGAGGCAACGACGAGGTTGTTTATTGCTGCGCCAGTGCCGGTTTGAACTGTCACATAACTGCCGTTTTGCAACGTCAGCAGCTTGTAACCCCAGGTTGCAACACCACCGAGGTCATAAGGCTGGCGGAACGAGATGTTGAACTCGCCGGTCGAAAGCCTGCTGACAATCACGCTGTTAACAGAACTGGTGACAGTCGTTGCGGTGGTCGCGCTAACCACGTTGCTTGCTGGGCTCAAACCCCAAGCGGTTTGAGCGATGACTCGATAGTTGAGAGTCACACCCTTTGC
>JBEGTK010000136.1:0-3083 GCA_041179445.1 Actinomycetota bacterium
ATAATTTTCCGGCTGGCTTCATCGCAATCGTCGGTTCAGACCTTCGTTCGGTTGAGCGCGTTCGCGGCCGCATGAGCTATGCACGAGTTGCCCTCAGTGGTGCAATCACCGGCTCATGGATGGGCCTCATCTATGCATTTTTATTTGGACCTGTCATCGACACTTCAAACTTGGGTTCGACGGCTAACGGGGCTCTCGGCTCATCGATCGTCATCGGCGCTGGCATCGGAATGCTCTTCAACGTCGTTCGCTTTTCGCTTTCACGAAACAAGCGAGGCTTCTTGAGTCAGTCTTCGATGGTCGCCGCCAAGTACCAGGTGCAGGTTCCGTCGAGCATGATCTCGCAGGCTAACGAAGCTGCGGCCAAGCCAGACCCTACTAACTAATCACCAATGTCGCCGGCTAGCGCGAGACTTTGACCATGGAAATTCTTGCCTACGGTTTGTTGGTCGTTGCACTAGGCGGCGCAATTCTTGCGATCGTTGCATTCTTCAAAGATGAGGGTGGCGTTGAAGGTCGCCCAAGAAATTCAGAGGCTAGCAATTCGATAGCCGGCACTTCGGTTGCCACAATGAGCGCCAGCGATGAAGGCAACGCGCACAGCGGCATCGATGGATACCACGGTGGCAGTTACGACGGTTATGGCGGCAGTGACGGTGGATCGGGCTCTAGTAGCTAGCCTTTGAGTTTTGCCATCCAAGCTTCGACGTCTCGAGCCTTGCGAGGCAGAGCCTTGGTCAAGTTCTCAACACCGTTCTTGGTAACCAACACGTCGTCTTCGATTCGCGCACCAATGCCGCGGAACTTCTTTGGCACGAGCAGGTCATCCTTGTGAAAGTACAAACCAGGTTCGATTGTGAAGATCATGCCCGGCTTTAGCTCTGCATCGAGATACATCTCGCGACGAGCCTGAGCGCAGTCGTGAACATCCATGCCTAGGTGGTGGCTGGTGCCGTGAATCATCCAGCGGCGGTGAAACTGGTTGTCAGGTTCGAGCGATTCTTCGGCACTCACTGGCAACAAGCCCCATTCGGCGGTCTTCTGGGCGATGACCTTCATGGCAGCCGCGTGAATCTCACGGAACTGCACGCCTGGCTTAGCAATCTTGAAGGCCGCGTCGGCAGCCTCGCGAACGGCCTCGTAAATCATTTCTTGGGTCGCGTTGAACTTGCCGTTGATAGGCAAAGTGCGGGTGACGTCTGCTGTGTAGAGGCTTTCGACCTCAACGCCGGCGTCAAGCAAGAGCAGTTCGCCCTTGTTGACCTTGCCGTCGTTGATGATCCAGTGCAGAGTGCATGCGTGCTCGCCGGCGGCAGCGATGGTCTCGTAGCCAAGGTCGTTGCCGTTTGCGCGAGCCTCAGCGAAGAACGCGCCTTCGACAATGCGCTCACCGCGAGGGTGTTTGATTGCGCGATCAAGATTGCGAACGACCGACTTGAAACCCTCGACCGAAGCGGCAACTGCCTTTCGCATTTCTTTGATTTCGTATTCGTCTTTTACAAGACGCAATTCAGAAACGAATTCTGCAACGGCTGCATCGTCGAGAGTGACGACATCTTTCTTTGCAACCGACTTGATGAATTCGTCATAGGTCTTGAGCGACTTGGTTGGCAATCCGAGAAGTGCTGCAACCTGCTTTAGACCTGGGCGTGAGCCAACCCAAAATTCTCCGATTGCCGAGTTTGCAAAAAACTCATCGGTGTCGTGACCGGCGGTCTCGCGAAAGAACAGTGTCGACTTCGAACCCTTGCGAGCATCGATCACAAGAATCGATGATGGCACGGTGTGGGTGCCCCATCCGGTGAGGTGTGCGAATGCACTGTGTGGGCGGTAGCGATATTCGGTGTCGTTAGAACGAGTCTTCATTTCGCCAGCTGCGATGACGACTACCTTGCCCTTGAACGCTTTTGCAACTGCAGCTCGACGCTTCGCTGCGAATGGAGCAACGGCATCTGCCTTAGGCAGCTTGTTGTCGCGCTCGGCCCAGTTGCTGCCGATGTACTTCATGAACTGCTGGCTGTGCGGAGTGCGCGAACGGTTTGCGTTGCGGCTTGCTAGTTTCTTGGCGTCTTTGCTCATGCAGTTTATTCTGCCACCGCTTTGATGTGGGTGGCGCTTGGTAGCCTTTATTCGAAGGGCAAGGCACCATGAAAATCGATCTCCACTCACACAGCACCTGCAGCGACGGCAAAGAATCGGTCGCAGAAGTCTTTCGCCAGGCGAAATTGGCCGGTGTTGATGTGCTCGCCCTGACAGATCACGACACCACCCACGGATGGGCCGAGGCAGCCGAAGCCGCGCGCGAGCAGGGCATCGGCTTTGTGCCGGGAATCGAAATCACGACGCGGGCGCACGTTCTTTCACCTTCTGGCGAAATGCACAAGTTCGGCGTGCACATGCTTGCCTACCTTCCAGACCCGAAACACCAAGAGCTTGCTCAGGTTCTTGCCGATTCTGTGACCAGCCGTGAAGAGCGACTTCGTGCCATTGTCGAAAAGATCGGCGCAGACTTTGACCTCGAATGGTCTGACGTCGAAATGTTCATCGCAGACGGTGCGACTAACGGTCGCCCTGCTGTTGCCGACGCAATGATTCACCGCGGTCACTTTGATTCACGCGACGCCGTGTTCGCAGAGATTTGGCCAAACGGCTCTGATCGCTATTACGTTCCGAACCGCGGCGTGCCAGACACCATTGAGGCAATCAAGTTGATTCGTCGCGCCGGAGGAGTTCCCGTTATCGCTCACCCGCTCAGCCGCGGAAAAGGGCCTGATGTTGGGCAACCGATGCCGCGCGCGCACTTCGAAGAGATGATTGCCGCTGGCCTTGCCGGATTCGAAGTTGATCACCGCGACGTGCCAGAACACGCACGCAAGTGGTTGCGCGAAATGGCTGCCGAGTTTGATTTGGTGATCACTGGTTCGAGCGACTATCACGGTGTAACCGGCAAGAAGAATCGTCTTGGCGAGAACAGCACCAGCCCCGAAATGCTCGAGCGAATCTTGGCTCAAGCTACCGGCACTAAAGCTCAGCTTTAGTTAGCTGTCAGAAGAGCGACGAGTGCGAGTGCGCTGACGGTTGCT
>JBEGTK010000137.1:0-3067 GCA_041179445.1 Actinomycetota bacterium
AAAGTTGATGCAGCTAAAGCGATAGCAAGAATGCCGGTGGCCGCTCGTTGGGTGGTGATTTTGATGGTCATGATTTTCTTTCGATTAGTTACTGAAATTTTTAAAGGCTGGGATGCGCTGCTCTAGCGCTGAAGCATCATTAGAGGTTGCCTCCTCGGCCGATGCGCCTGCGCGCTGATTGCACAAGAACGGTGCCCGCGCCAGCAACGGCTAGTGCACCGAGAATTAGAAGACCTGTTTCGTGACCTGGGTTAGAAGTCGCCGGCGCGCTCGCCGAAACGGCAACCGGAGTCTCGCTGTTGGTCTCTGAAATAACTTCAACCGCCGCAGCAGATGCCTCAGGAGCTGACTCTGCGGTCGCAGTTGACTCGGTCTTCGCCGAGTTCGAAATGTTGCTCGATTTGGCGACTGGGGTTGAAGTGGAGATTGGCTTGGCTGTCGAGCTCTTCTGGTTGGTTAGCCAAACCTTATAGCCGCTGGCGCGATCCCATTCGGTCCAAGGAATCGATTTGCCGTCTGCGTAGTGAACCAGGTTCTTGGCAAAGTCGAAGTAGGCGCCCGGAATGTAGGTGCACTCCTCATCGTCGTAGCCAGGAAGCGTGTCGAGACCATCGTGATAGACGTTGCCGTCGTCACCAGTAACGGTAATTGGGTATGGGTTAGACGCCGGGTTGGTAACCGCAGACGCAGACCAGGCAGGAATTGCGACCAGGGCCAAAGCAAGCACGGCAGCGGCAGACTTCGAAAATTTGCTATTTAACAAGTTGAACCTCTTCTTGTGATTCATCCGAGTTGAAAACGGCCTCGTCGAGCAGGCCAACCTGGCGAGCGACAACGGTCGATGAAACTGCGGCGGCAGTCACGTTCGTTGCAGTGCGAGCCATGTCGGCGATGATGCTGATTGGCAGGGTCACAGCGATAAATTCGAGTGGCAAGCCGGCAGCAGCTAGAACGGTTGCTGAAGATACAGTTGCCGCACCCGGCACACCGGCGGTGCCGATCGAAACTAGCGTTCCGATCACCGCAAGAACAGCGTATGAAGCCAGCGAATACTCAAGGCCGTAGGCATTGATGCCCCAGACCGAAATCAGCATCGGCCAGATTCCCGAGCAGCCGGGCATGCCAACAGCGGTGCCAAGTGGGGCGGTGAAGTTTGCGATTTCAGGGTGCACGCCAACCTTGCGAGTAAGCGAAGCGATCGTGACCGGCAAAGTGCCGATGCTGCTCTGAGTGGTGAAAGCCGTTAGCTGAGCCGGGAAAATCATTCTGAAGAACTTCAAAGGCGAAACGTCTGCAAAAACTCGCAGTATGACGCTGTTGATTCCAAAAGCGTGAATTGCACAGGCCAACCAGGTGATGCCCAGTAGCCCGATTAGCGAGAAGAACTTTGGCCCCAGGTTGTTGGCCTTGGCAACCACCTCGACGGTCAGGCTGAGAACCGCATACGGGGTAAGTCTGATCACGTATGAGACTGCCTTGAAAATAACCAACTTGAATGAGTCGACGTTGTCGCGGAAGTTCTTGACCTCTTTGCCGCGGCGCTCTGCAAGAGAGAGGTAAGCGATCGCAATAGTCACAGCGATCACGATCAGAGGGATGATGTGGTTGCCCCCGATATCGCTGACGATGTTGGTTGGGAACAGGTTCACGACTACATCGCCGAAGTTCTGAACCGAGTTCTGCAACACCGAAAGCTCTTCGCCGCCGAGGGTCTCGCCAACTCCGCTGCCGATCTCGAAGAACAAGCCAAGACCCAGAGCCAAAACAACTGCAAGTGCGTTGCTAATAAGTTGCCAGAAAATTGAACGAACGCCGATCGAACGCAGTTGAGCGATGCTGCCTAGCGAGGCAATGCTCGAGATGATCGAAAGCACAACCAGTGGCGCAACCGAGGCCAGCAGCACATTGATATAGATTCGCCCGATTGGCTCGATGTATTCGATGCTGCCCTGGGCGACTAGTCCAATTGGGATGCCTGCTAGTAGCGCGATCAAGGTGATCAGGCTGAAGTTCAGGCGGATGCGACGCAACCAGAACAGGCCGGCGAAGCCAGCGACCACCAGCGCCAAGATGGCGAAGTTGTTCCAGTCCATGAGAAACCCCCGATGAGAAAAAGTGCTTTCATGGATAGAACCACAATCCGAATTTCGGGGGAGAAATGTTACTTTTTGCGTTAGTTGGTTACGGATTATTTCAAGCGAGTAGTCTTGGATGGTAAGTTGCTATCTCTCAGAACTGGAGCGCCGCGCATCGTGAACGAATCAACTATTTACTACACCTACA
The DNA here is from genome assembly GCA_041179445.1 of Actinomycetota bacterium. Lineage (GTDB taxonomy): Bacteria > Actinomycetota > Actinomycetes > Actinomycetales > Microbacteriaceae > Rhodoluna. The sequence continues at coordinate 2,284 of JBEGTK010000137.1, forward strand.
CCGATGAGGCACCGGCTCTGGCTACAGCTTCTTTGTTGCCAATTGTGCAGGCCTATGCCGCCAAGGCAAACGTGAATATTGAGACTCGCGACATCTCGCTAGCCGGCCGCATCCTTGCTGTTTTTGCAGACAAACTTGGCGGAAACCAGCAGGTCGCCGATGCGCTTGGCGAACTTGGCAAGCTAGCCACCACCCCAGAGGCAAACATCATCAAGTTGCCAAACATTTCTGCGTCTATCCCTCAGCTAAAGGCAGCGATTGCCGAGCTGCAGGCCCTTGGTTTCGATCTTCCTGACTACCCGGATGAGGCATCGACCGATGCCCAGCGTGACGCCCGTGCGCGTTATGACAAGGTCAAGGGAAGCGCAGTTAACCCAGTGCTTCGCGAAGGCAACAGCGACCGTCGCGCACCGCTTTCTGTCAAGGCATATGCCCGCAAGCACCCACACGTGAACAAGGCTTTTCCTGCCGGTTCAAAGACTCGCGTTGCAACCATGGGCCAGAACGACTTCTTCTCGAACGAAAAGTCGACGCTCTTGCCTGCCGACGATGTTTTGACCATTCGCCACATCGCTGCCGATGGCACCGAGACCGCACTCAAGAGCGGTTTGAAGGTTCTTGCGAGCGAAATCGTTGACGCAACGTTCATGAGCGCAAGTGCCCTCGATGCATTCTTGGCTCAGACAGTCGAGCAGGCCAAGGCCGAAAACGTGCTTTACTCGCTGCACCTAAAAGCCACCATGATGAAGGTCAGCGACCCGATTCTTTTCGGTCACGCGGTCAA
>JBEGTK010000138.1:0-3064 GCA_041179445.1 Actinomycetota bacterium
CCCTATCAAACCTGCCGATTTGTTAGTTTTTGGCACTATTTAGGCCCGAAAGCCCTAATTATCGGCTGTTCAGGTTTGTCCTATCAAAGTTGCTATGCTGGCATACAAAGACTTAGGGAGGCCTCATGGCTGGCAAAGAAATTGGCGTCGGATTAGTAAGCGTTGGCTGGATGGGCAAGGTGCACAGCCGTGCATACCAGGCCCTTCCGGTCGTTTATCCAGAACTAGGAGTGAAGCCTCGACTCGTTATCGCGGCCGACACCGCCCCAGATCGAATCGACTACGCAAAAGACGTCTTGGGCTATGAGCAGGGCACGCTCGACTATCACGAGGTGTTGAATCACCCAGATGTCGACGTTGTCTCGATTTGCTCGCCAAATTTCTTGCACAAAGAAGTAGCAATTGCGGCAGCAAAAGCCGGCAAGGCTTTTTGGCTCGAGAAGCCAGCTGGTCGCAGCCTTGCCGAGACGCAAGACATCGCAAAAGCTGCAAAAGCAGCCGGCGTTCTTTCGACTATCGGTTTCAACTATCGAAACGTGCCTGCGATTGAACATGCTCGAAAATTGATTGCAGAAGGTCGACTTGGCCGAATTATGAATGTGCGCGGCGTGTTCTTCGCCGACTATTCGAGCGAACCAAATGGTGCACTGTCGTGGCGTTTCAAGCGCGACCTTGCCGGCAGCGGAGTGCTTGGCGATCTGATGGGTCACCTGGTTGACCTTGCGCACTATGTGCTTGGGCCAATCGAAGAAGTAACCGCTTTGACCCACACAGTTCACACGCAGCGCCCAATTCAGCAGATGGGCGTCGGCACGCACTTTGACGTTGTCGAAGGTGGCGAAATGGGCGACGTCGAAAACGAAGACTATGCAGCAATGTTGATTCGATTCGGCAACGACTCAAACGCAGCCGGTGCCGTTGGAACCCTGGAGTCGTCTCGAGTCTTGGTTGGCCCACGTGCTCGCTATGCACTTGAGATATATGGCACCGAGGGTTCATTCATTTGGGATTTCGAGCGCATGAACGAATTCGAGCTCACGCTCACGCGCCGCGGCGAGCACCTTGGCTATCAGCGCATCATGGCAAGTCCAGGCATCGGCGACTTCGGCAGTTTTCAGCCTGGTGCCGGAACCTCGATGGGCTATGACGACCTCAAGATTGTCGAAGCAAAGAAGTTTGTCTCGGCGATACTTGGCAAAGAACAGATCAACTCGAACATCAACGATGCCGTCGCATCTGCTGCTGTTCTTGATGCGGCAGAAAAATCAGCAGCAGACGGCGCTTGGCACAAATTGCCAAAAGTCGAATCGACCACAGCAGCAAGAAAGGCCAACTAATGATTTATGACAAGATTGCCGGCGCACCAATCTCTTGGGGCGTTTGCGAGGTTCCGAACTGGGGTCACCAGATGTCACCAGAACGCGTCTTTGGCGAAATGGCAAGCATCGGCCTCAAAGGCACCGAGTTCGGCCCACTTGGCTTCTTGCCGATTGAGCCATCAGAGCGAGCAGCCGTTCTAAGCAAACTCGACATGCACGCAACCGGAGGGTTCTTTCCGGTGCTATTGCACAAGGCAGACCACGACCCGCTTGACTCGGTAAAGGTCGAACTCGAGTCATACCTGGCATCTGGCGCAACGACATTGGTGCTAGCAGCTGACTCGGGCCTAGTCGGCTATGACGAGAAGCGGCCAGAGCTTAGCGACGCCGAATGGGCAACCGTGTTCAAGAACCTCGATGCAATCAACGCATATGCAGAGTCACTCGGAGTTCAGGCGGTGTTGCACCCACACGTTGGCACCATCGTTGAAACTCCTGAAGACATCATGCAGATTGCAACAGGCAGCAAGATCAACTTCTGTCTAGACACCGGCCACTTCGTTGTCGGCGGAGCAGACCCTGTCGACTTCTCTGCAAAGCATCCTGGCCGTGTTGCGCACTCGCATCTCAAAGACGTTGATGTTGCTTGGGCAACGAAAGTTCAGAATGGCGACGTGGCTTTCTATGACGCCGTCGTTCAGGGCATGTTCAGACCGCTTGGTCAGGGCGATGTTGACATTCGTGCGATTGTTCGCAACTTGCTAACCAACGGTTATCAAGGATGGTTCGTGCTCGAACAAGACTGCGTGATTCAGAGCGAGCCAGCAGAAGGCGAAGGCCCGCTAGCAGATGCAAAGGCAAGCGTTGAGTTCTTGCGCGAGGTAATCGCTTCGATCTAAATCGGGTTAAAGCTAATGGCGGCAGATTTCTCTGCCGCCATTTCGCTTGCGCTCCATTGAAAGGTTAGAGCTTGATGGTCTTTCCGGTTTTGGCTGATTCGAGAGCAGCCTCTGCCAAGAACAGTGCCTGACGACCATCATCGTAAGAAGGGTTAAGTTGCTTGCCTGTCTTGACGCTTTCTACAAATCGAGCCAATTCGCTGCGATAAGAAATTGCATAGCGCTCTAAGAAGAACTCCATGTATGGCTCGCGCTGCTCTGAGTGATCTGCGGTGTAAGAACGAACCGTAGTCTTTGCCAAGTTCGACGCCACGAGCATTCCCTTTGAGCCGAAAGCTTCTAGTCGCTGGTCGTAGCCATAGGCAGCGTGACGAGAGTTGATGATCGTGATGAGTTCATCGTTGCTGCCGCGCATAACGACGTTGACGCTGTCGAAGTCATCTTCGTCTTTGATGTAGTCGCAGAAGGTGTTTGCGCCGCGAGCGGTGACCTCGACGATGTTTGGCACAAAGTAGCGAGCCATGTCAAAGTCGTGAATTGTCATGTCTCTGAAAATGCCGCCTGAAACCGCGATGTATTCGCGAGGTGCTGGGCCTGGGTCGCGGCTAGTGATCACAAGCTGCTCGAGGGTGCCAACTTCGCCGGCCTGAACACGCTGGTGAATTGACTCGAAGTTTGGATCGAATCGGCGATTGAAGCCGAGCGAAACGTTGGTCTTTGCTGAGTTCGCCTTTTCGAGCATTGCGTCGACCTTCTTAAGGTCGAGGTCGATTGGCTTCTCGCACAGGGCGTGAACGCCGGCGTCGATGGCTGCATCGATCAGGCCGATGTGAGTAGGGGTAGGCG
>JBEGTK010000139.1:0-3039 GCA_041179445.1 Actinomycetota bacterium
GGCGACATCGCACACGTAGTTCTCGTCGGTGGATCAACTCGCATGCCTGCAGTAACCGAATTGGTAAAGCAGCTAACCGGAGGCAAAGAACCAAACAAGGGTGTAAACCCTGACGAGGTTGTTGCAGTTGGTGCGTCACTTCAGGCTGGTGTGTTGAAGGGTGAGCGCAAAGACGTTCTTCTTATCGACGTAACTCCACTTTCACTTGGAATCGAAACCATGGGTGGAATCATGACCAAGTTGATCGAGCGCAACACCGCGATTCCAACCAAGCGTTCTGAGACATTCACTACCGCGGCTGACAACCAGCCTTCGGTTTCTATCCAGGTGTTCCAGGGTGAGCGCGAGTTCACTCGTGACAACAAGTCACTCGGAAACTTTGAGCTAACCGGAATCGCACCTGCACCTCGTGGCGTGCCTCAGGTTGAAGTCACTTTCGACATCGACGCAAACGGCATTGTGCACGTAAGCGCGAAAGACAAGGGCACTGGCAAAGAGCAGTCAATGACCATCACCGGGGGATCTTCATTGCCAAAGGAAGACATCGAGCGCATGGTTCGCGAGGCTGAAGAGCACGCGGCAGAAGACAAGAAGCGTCGCGAAGAGCAAGAGACTCGCAACAACGCAGAGCAGCTCGTTTACCAAACCGAGAAGCTAATCAAAGACAACGACGAGAAGCTACCTGAAGATGTGAAGAACACTGTTCAGGCAGACGTCGATGCTTTGAAGACTGCTCTAGCTGGCGAAGACATCGATGCAGTGAAGACTGCGTTCGATGCCCTAGTTCAGTCACAGCAGAAGCTCGGCGAAGAGATCTATAAGCAGCAGCCAGAAGGCGAAGCAGCACCTGAGGCTTCGACTGAAGATGTTGTTGACGCTGAAGTTGTCGACGACGAGAACGAAGACAAGAAGTAGTGAGCAACGAAGAGTTCGAGGGCAGCAAACTGCCTGAGCAGAGCGATGTCGAAACGGAAGGCTCCCCGGATTCGACGGAGCAGTCTGCTGAAGGCAGTTTGACTGTTGAAGACATTCTGAATTCGGCTCCGAAAGACAGAGAAGCAGAGCTGCTCGCAGATCTGCAGAGACTGCAAGCAGAGTTCGTCAACTACAAGAACCGCGTAGAACGTGATCGCGATGTTGCTCGCAACAACGCAATCGCCGAAGTCATCCGTGCATTCTTGCCTGCGTTAGATGATCTAACTCGTGCAGAGAATCACGGTGACCTCGACGGCTCACCGTTCGCAGCAGTTGTCACCAAGTTGCGCAATGCCGGAGACAAATTTGGTCTCAAGGCATTCGGCGTAAAGGGCGACAAGTTTGACCCAGAGCTACACAACGCACTGGTGCAAACACCAAACAACGAAGTTACCGAAACCGTTGTTGCCGATGTAGTCGAACCGGGTTTCATGCTCGGTGACCGACTGCTTCGCCCAGCGATGGTAGCGGTGTTCATTCCAGCCGAAGGTTAATCAACAAATGGCAAATCAGGATTGGTTCGACAAGGATTTCTACAAGATCCTCGGCGTTGCCAAAGGCGTTTCTGATGCTGAACTGAAAAAGGTCTATCGCAAGTTAGCCCGTCAGTTTCACCCAGACTCCAACCCTGGCGATGCCAAGGCCGAAGCCCGCTTCAAAGAGATCAGCGAGGCCTACTCGGTCTTGTCTGACCCAGAGCAGCGCAAGGAATATGACGCCGTTCGAGCCATGGGCGGTGGCGCACGATTTACCGGCGGCGCCGGCGGATCAGGCTTTCCGGGAGGGTTTCCGGCAGGCGGGGCAGGCTTCGAAGACGTGTTTTCGAACCTTTTCGGCGGCGGTCGTGGAGGCAACCCCTTCGGTGGCGGCGGCTTTGGCCCACAGCCAGGCGCAGACCTCTCTATGTCGACAACCCTGAACTTCATCGACGGAGTCAAGGGCACCTCTATAAAGGTGAACATCGGCGGCAAAGATGTCTCGGTCAACATTCCAGCAGGAGTAAGCGACGGTCAAAAGATTCGACTTCGCGGCAAGGGGCAACCCTCACCAAACGGTGGCCCAGCCGGCGATCTGATCATCAACTGCGCTGTCAAGCCACACCCGGTGTTTAGTCGTGACGGAGAGAACATCCGTGTGACTGTGCCGGTGACCTTTGCCGAAGCCGTTCTCGGAGCAACGATCTTGGTGCCAACCCTGGGTGGCGAACCGGTGAAACTGAAAGTTGCACCGGGCACACCGAACGGTCGTGTGCTGAGAGTTAAGGGTCGCGGAGTCGAAACTTCAAAGAACACCGGCGACTTGTTGGCAACTGTAGAAATTGCAGTGCCAAGTCACGTGAGTGACAAAGCCAAAGTTGCACTCGAGCAATTCGACGAAATGCTGCCAGACGAAGATCCGCGTGCAGAAATTTTGTTGAAAGCCGGACTTCTCTAAGGAGTAGCTATGGAGCATCTCGACGAAAACACACCGATGTTCGCAATCACGGTTGCGGCTGAGCTTGCGCTCATGCACCCGCAAACATTGCGTCAGTATGACCGCATGGGTTTGGTTGTTCCGGTTCGCACCGGAGGAATGTCTCGTCGTTACACGATGCGAAACATTGCGCAACTTCGTGAGATTGCTCGCCTTAGTGCAGAGGGAATCACGCTCGAGGGAATTCGCAGAATTCTTGAACTCGAGAACACAAACGCTGAACTTGCAAAACGCGTGCGCGACTTAGAGCAAGCACTTGCAAACGAAATGATGAACCGACCAGGCGCGAGAGTGTTTGCAGCCGGTGATCAAGGTGTCGTGAGTTTGACTCGCGGCAAACGCCCAAGCAAATCAACCTCGGTTGTTTTGTGGCGTGCGAAGTAAACCTTCGCGAAAGGAGTAACAAATGAACGAACAACCACAAAAATCTGCGCTCGAACAATTCGGTGTCAATCTCACCGATGTTGCAAAAGCCGGAAAGCTCGACCCAGTTATTGGTCGCGACGCCGAGATTCGTCGCGTCTCGCAGGTGTTAAGTCGCCGCACAAAGAACAACCCTGTGCTCATTGGTGAGCCAGGCGTTGGCAAGAC
>JBEGTK010000140.1:0-3026 GCA_041179445.1 Actinomycetota bacterium
CGTTCAGTCGTAGTCGTCGAAGACGAAGACTTTCTGCGAGGCCTGCTTGCAAGTACACTCGAGGCCGCGGGCTTCACCGTTGGAACAGCATCTAATGCCCTCGATGCCCGCCGAGTAATCAAGAATCTAGACCCGGATGCCTTGGTTCTCGACATCAACCTCGGCCGCGGCCAGACCGGAATTGACATCGCTGAGGCCACTCGGGCCATAACACCCGAGGTGGCCATTTTGTTTCTAACAGACCTGCCTGACGCTCGGTTCGTCGGCAAGGATTCCAAAGCTCTGCCAAAAAACATTGCCTATCTAAACAAGAATTTGCTCGAAGACACCACGACTCTGGTCGATGCACTTCAAGCCGTGCTCACCGAAACAAACGTCAAGAATTATCGCCACGATGAGTCAGGCTCGCGGCCGTTTGCGAATCTTTCGCGAACCCAGATTCAGATAATTCAACTTCTGGCGCAAGGAAACACGAATCAACAAATAGCCGACATTCGCCAACGCAGCCTTGCCGCAACTGAAAGCGCGGTGGCGCGAACCCTCGAAGCTATGGGCGTCGACACGAAGAGCGATAGCAACGCACGCGTTGAAGCGGTCTCGAAATATCTAGCCATTATGAAGCAACCCCTTGCATAATCTAAGCGTGCGCAAGTTTCTCAAGTTTCCGCCAGAAGTTACCGGGCTGGTTGCATCACGTTATGCAACCTCTTGGCAATTTGCCACCATCTTCGCCGTCATCTTTGTCTTGCTTGATGGGCTTGGGGCGATGGCCGGCGAAGTGATGTCGGTTTATGACTTTCCGCTGTTGAGCATTTTCAGTGCGCTTTGCATTTGGCTTTTCTTAGTTTTAAGTGGATTCATCATTTGGCGAAAAGCAGAGCCAGATCTCGTCGCTCTAAAGAACGTCTTGACCTGGCTCATCGCTTCGGCTACATCAATTTTTGTTGGACGATTTTTAGTCTGGTTGTTTACAGGCGAAGACATTCCACCGTTTGGATTAGATCAACTAATCACCTGGATAATTGGCGGCTTTGTGAACATCGCAGGCTATGCGATTGTCATTTCTGGTGTCTTCAGATATCGCGAAATCTCAGAGAGCCTGCGTAGAGAATCGAACCGTCTCGACTCTTTGAGACAGATACTTGCCAGCCATCTAGAGGCACTGAAGGCCAGTTATTTGGCTGAAGTTCGGCACCGAATCGCCCCGATGCTCGACGACATTCGGGCAGCGCTTGCTGCCGCCAATCCAGGTGAAGTCATGAGTCAAGCCAGAGCTGCCATAGAGACAGCTGTGTTGCCACTTAGTCAGCAAATCGCGTCAGAGCAGATCGAAGCCTTGCTTGGTGAAGTGCCTAAACTTCAAAACCATTCGCTGGCCTCAAGGCTCAAGCACCTTAGAACATCGCGACTCGAAGTCGCTCAAAACCTTTCACCACTGCTTTCAGCGTTTGTCTTTATCGCGTCGATCCTGCCCGCATTCGGAGTTTTCTATTCAACTCCAGGATTATTGGCCGGAGCTATGTCTCTCGCAATTATTCTTCTTGGCCAGCTGCTTTTTGCTTCGGTCTTAGCAAAACGCAGAATGACATTCTTGCCTGCGCTAGCTGCGACTTTTCTAGCCTCGGCAACAATTGCATACCTTGCTGGGCAGTGTATTCAGATTTTTGTGACAGAAAATGAAAGCGACGCAGACGCGTTTTTGGCGCTCGGCGTTTTTCTAGTTGTCTTTTTGCTTTCATTTGCTCAACTGATCAATTCGCTAAGTCTCAAATTTCTTGAACAAACCGCAGTTACGCAGCAGCAATATTCTCAAGACTTGCAAAAGCGTGATTCAGCAATTCGTTCATTGCAGAGTCGAGTCGCAAAGGTTATTCACGCAGACATCCAAGCAAAGCTGCGCGCCATTCTGCTGCGGGTAAAGTCAGGCGGTATAACCCAAGACAACCTTGGTCAACTAAATCAAGACCTCGAATACATAAACTCGGTTCTCGCAACAATTGGCGATGAACAGAAGGTCGATTTTGCAGTTGAGCTTCAGGGGCTTGTCGAGTTTTGGTCAGGTGTCTGCGAAATTAACCTCGATCTTGAGAGCGGGGTATTCGAAGCCCTGGCTGCTCGCTCCGATTTGATTGAGGCAGCCCTCGATGTCCTTTCCGAGGCCGTTTCAAACGCGGTGAAGCACGCAGAGGCTAAGACCGCCACAATCGCTCTGTCACTAACTTCTCAGAGTCTCGAAATTTCGGTGTTGAACCCTGCAAGTGAAATAAAAATCGAAGCAATCTCGACTGGGCAGGGGGGTCGTCTGCTCGATCGAGTGGCAACCTCGTGGAGGGTCGAATCGGCCGAAAATTCAACGACTTTGCTCGTTTCGATCGCTTTATAACCAAGCCTCTTTCAGATAAGGGGTTAACCCTCACTTCGGCCTAGACCCCGCATGGTTGCTTGGTTGACTTAGATGTTCGCATATCGCGTTAAGGGTCTAGTCAGTTGGAGCATCAGGTGCGTCGCAGAGGGTTAGTGCGCTACTTCGCGCAAATTCTCATTCCCGCAGCTCTGACGGCCATGGTGTTTCTAACCGCTGGGACTATTCAGCCGGTTCACGCTGCAGCTTATGTCGACACTTCTTTATCAGCGATCGGCAGCAACCAGGTTGGTTTCTATAACAACTCAAACAGTTTTTATCCGAGCAGTGGCGATTACACCGCCGAAATCTGGGCTCGACGCGATGGTACATATTCCGCCAATACTCGCTATTCGATGTGGATGGCGCATGGCAAATATCTATATGTATACAACAACAATTTTTGGTGGCGTCATGACGACGGCACTGACACTGACACGGGTGTAGCAGCTCCTAAAGATGAATGGTTTCACGTGGCCATTGTGGTCACATCTTCAACTAAAACGGTAAAGCTGGTTCTCAACGGAGCTAGCACGAGCTGGTCAAAGACATTTGCGACACTTTCAACTTCGATAACTTTTTCTGGAATCGGAACTACCGCGTTTGTCTCGCCATACAACTTCTG
>JBEGTK010000141.1:0-3020 GCA_041179445.1 Actinomycetota bacterium
TCAGTGGTACATCCGAAACGGTGGCCGCGATGCCGACTTGCGCGAGCGTCTGATCGCTCTTGGCAAGCAGCTGAACTTTCACCCTGACTTCATGCGCGTTCGTTTTGAGAACTGGGTAAACGGTCTCACCGGCGACTGGTTGATTTCGCGCCAGCGTTTCTTCGGTGTGCCGATTCCGGTTTGGTATGCGATCGACGCAAACGGTGAAACTCAATTCGACTCTCCACTTGTTCCAGATCACTCGCTCTTGCCAGTTGACCCATCGAGCGATGTTCCTGCCGGTTACACCGAGTCGCAGCGCAACCAACCAAATGGTTTCGTCGGCGAGATGGACATCATGGACACATGGGCAACTTCTTCACTGACTCCGCAACTTGCCGGCGGTTGGATTGCCGACCCTGAATTGTTTGCAAAGGTTTTTCCTTATGACCTTCGCCCACAGGGCCAAGACATCATTCGCACCTGGTTGTTCTCAACCTTGCTTCGCAGCGAACAAGAAGAAGGCAAACTTCCGTGGAAGAACGCTGCGATCTCTGGATGGATTCTCGACCCAGACCGCAAGAAGATGTCGAAGTCGAAGGGCAACGTAGTCACCCCGAGTGACATGCTCGAAGAACACGGCAGCGATGCGGTTCGCTACTGGGCAGCATCTGCTCGACTCGGAACCGACGCAGCTTTCGACACCGGTCAGATGAAGATTGGTCGCCGTCTGGCAATCAAGCTATTGAACGCAGCAAAGTTCGCTCTCTCGTTTGAGGTTCCTGCGGGTCACACCGAAGTAACCGAAGCTATCGATCAGGCAATGCTGCTTTCGCTTGCAGACGTCGTTCGCGAGGCAACTCGCGCCTTCGAAAGCTACGACCACACCAAATCACTCGAACTAACCGAGAAGTTCTTCTGGAACTTCACCGATGACTACCTAGAGCTCGTAAAAGAGCGCGCATACGGACAAGCCGGCGCGAGCCCAGCGGCTCAGGCCTCTGCTGCGATTGCACTTCGCCAGGCACTGCACACGATGCTTCGCCTGTTTGCCCCGTTCTTGCCATTCGCAACCGAAGAGGTTTGGGGTTGGTGGCAGACCGAGGCAGGCTCGATTCACCGTGCGACCTGGCCAACCGTCGAAGAACTGACCGAAGGCCTAGATGCAAGCAACCACGGGCTTCTCGAGCTCGCGGCCACCGCTCTCGTCGGCATTCGCAAGGCAAAGTCAGACGCAAAAGCCTCGATGAAGGCCGAAGTGCTTTCGGCTACCCTTCAGGCTCCTGCGGCAGTGCTGACCAGCATCCGTGTCTTTGAAAAAGACCTCAAGGGCGTTGGCCGAATCGAAGATCTTGCATATGCCGAGGGCGAAGAAGTTGCCGTCATCGACGTCGTCTTGAAGCCGGCAGAAGAGGCATAAGACGGTCGTAGGCTATTGCCTATGACTTTCAACGCTGAAAACCCATTTGCCCTTCGCTCGACTCTCGAATACGAGCTTCCTGACTTCACGAAGATTCGCGACGAGCACTACCTGCCAGCTTTCTATGCGGGTTGCGAAGAACACCTAGCCGAGATCGACGCAATTCTTGCTTCTGGCGATGCGACATTCGAAAACACCATCGTTGCAATGGAACGCGCTGGCAAGATTCTCGAGCGCATGCTCATGGTCTTCTACAACAAGTCATCGAGCGACACCTCGCCTGAACTCGACAAGATCGAAGAAGAAATTGCACCGAAGCTATCTGCTCACAGCGACACCATTCGTTTGAACCCGGTGCTCTACGCACGCATCGAAGAGCTTTACAACAAACGCGACTCACTTGGTCTAGATGCCGAGGGCGACTGGCTCTTGGTGCGCTACTACGAAGACTTCAGACAGGCCGGTGCTCACCTTAGCGACGCCGAGCGTTCGAAGGCAATGCAAATCAACCAGCGCCTCGCAGAACTCGAGACCAAGTTCTCTCAGCAGCTTCTCGCAGACACCAACGACCTTGCAGTCTTGGTTGATGACGCTGCAGAACTCGATGGACTTTCATCAAGTGAAATCGAAGCGGCAGCAGACTTGGCGAAAGAGCGCGGACACGAAGGCAAGTGGCTGCTCGCGATGGTGAACTTCACCGGCAACCCAATGCTTGAAACTCTCACCAACCGCTCGCTTCGCGAAAAGATCATGGCGAACTCGCTGCTCAAAGGCGGTCGCAACAATGAAAACGACAACCGCCCAATCTTGCTAGAGATGGCAAAGTTGCGCGCCGAGAAGGCACAACTATTTGGCTACGAGTCACACGCACACTACGTGCTAACAGACCGCACCGCCAAGAACCCAGCGAACGTGCACGAGATGTTGCGCAAGATTGCTCCGGCGGCGCGTCGCAACGCCGAGCTAGAAGGTGCAGACATCCAGGCTGCCATTGCCAAGTCAGGCGAAGAATTCAAGGTTCAGTCTTATGACTGGGACATCTACACCGAAAAGGTTCGCCTCGAGAAGTACAACATCGACACCGAGTTGTTCAAGCCATACTTCGAACTAGACCGCGTGCTTTTTGATGGCGTCTTCTTCGCAGCAACCAAGCTGTTCGGAATCACATTCAAAGAACGCAAAGACCTAGTCGCCTACCACCCAGAGGCTCGCGTCTTCGAAGTCTTCAACGAAGACGGCAGCAAGCTCGCGCTCTTCATCGGTGACTTCTTCACCCGCGAATCAAAGCGCGGTGGCGCATGGATGAACAACCTCGTCGACCAGAACCACCTTCTAGGTCAGCTTCCGGTTGTCGTAAACAACTTGAACGTGCCAAAGCCAGCAAAGGGCGAACCAGCACTTCTGAGCTTCGACTTCACAACCACCTTGTTCCACGAATTCGGTCACGCCATTCACGGAATGCTTTCGAACGTGAAGTATCCAAGGTTCTCTGGCACAAGCACCCCTCGTGACTTTGTCGAGTTTCCTTCGCAGGTTAACGAAATGTGGATGCTCTGGCCAGAAGTGGTCGAGAACTTTGCCAAGCACTACCAAACTGGCGAAGCGCTTCCGCAGGAATGGA
>JBEGTK010000142.1:0-3020 GCA_041179445.1 Actinomycetota bacterium
TTTGCGTTCACGGCCTCTGACAGTGCATTTACCTTGGCAAGAGTTGGCTCGAGCTGGCGAAAGACACCTTTGGCGCTGCGAAAAAGCCCGGCGGCTATCCAGGCAAAATATCCAATGGCCGCAATTGATAGGCCTATCCAGACCAATGCCCAACCCCAACCTGGCATCAGTCGTCTTTTGGTAGGTTGTCGAGCGACTTGCCAAGGGCTGTGAGCGCATATTCGCGCACAACCTGTCGGGCCGATTCTGGCTCAAGCACACGGGCCGAGCCGCCATAGTGAGCAATTACCTTGCCTAGATAAGGCAAGTAGCCGACCCTGATCGAAGCGGTCGTGCGGTTTGTCTTGTCATCTTTCTTCAGAATCTCAGCAGAGAAGTCTCCGAGCATTGCGTATGCCTCAGGATCAACCTCGATGATTACCTCTACGTCGGTTTCGTTTGCGATGTAGTCGGCGTCATCGATTTCTTGAATCGCCTTGGCCTCTTCGCAAATTTCGACTTCGAGTTCGACGGCCTTGCGCATTTGGTCGAGACGAAACGAGCGCAGTTCCTTATTCTTTAGGCAATATCCGCGCAAGAACCAAACGTCGCCACGAGGGTCAAGGCGAATCGGGTCTATTTCGCGCTCGCTCTGCTCATGCCGATTGTTGATGTATTCACAACGAATTCGGTGACCGTTGAGCATTGCGCTTCGAATTACAGCTGCGTCAGCGTCAACCGTGCCAGGTCGAAAGTCGATCACCTTAGGTGCGCCGAAAGTGCTGCCTTTCGAAATAATGTCGAGAAGTTCTTGAATTTCGCTCTGAGTTGAAAACTCTGGAAGTGTAGACAAAATCGATAACCCGGTCGCTAAAGCGGCTGCTTGACGTGCCGAAAGCCTAGGCGCAGAGTCAATGCCATTTCTTTCTTGCAAAGAAATGATTCCCTCTTCTAGTTCATCTGGGTGAAAGTTGTAATAGGTCTGCTCGTAGTCATTGTTTCGCCAAGTTGCGGTGACGGTAAGTGTTTGAATTGCGTCAAGAATGACTTGCTCGTCGACATCGAAATGTTTTGCCGCTTGTGCCACCTCGACCGGCTCGTTCTGCATGATGTAGCCGATGAACGGTAGCAAGAAGTTGTAGCGGTCGTGACCGGTTGGGCGTTGTCCTCTAGGCATGGTCTGCAGCCACCTTTTCGTATCCGTGGCGAATAGCGTCATCGAGCTCCTTTGGCTCAATCACGGTCAAGTCGCCTGCGTAGTCGCGAAGTTCATCAGCCAGCAGCCATACATCCATGTATTGAATTTCGAATTCCTGATATTCACTCGTGCCAACGGTCGGCAGATCGAAATGAAACCAGGCCATGCTGTTTCGTTTTATCTTTAGTTTTGCCACGTTTGAGGCGATGTGTTCGTCAAGCAGTCTCTGTAACTCAGAGATTTGTGCGTCGCTAGGCGCATCGAAGCCGCCAGGAATCACCTTGATGTTTGAGACGATTCGCTTCAGAAGAAAATTGCGGTAGTCATTTGCGTCTGTGTCCCAGCCTTGCACAATCCACTGGCCTTCAATGTGCGAAATCTTCCAGGGCTGCAGGTTTCTGGTTTCTGCTTTTGGGTTACCGGCTTTTCGATATTCGAATGTCACGGCTTGACGCTCGGCGACAGCGTTGGTTAGCGGCACGAACGCAAAGTCATGAGTCTTGATGCGTGGGGCAAAACCAATCAGGTCAGAGGTTGGCGAAACCGAACCCAGTGCCCTAAGGCGATCTAGGCCTTTAGCGGCATCGCTCGAAAGAGAGGCTTGTCTCCACACTGTCGAAGCAAGTTGAAGCAGTTGAAGTTGTTTAGCTGTTAGTTCAACACCTTTTGGCCATTGAAAACCTGTCGGGCTGATCAAATAGCGAGTTTGCTGATTGTCATCCATGTCTGCATCATGAATCAAAGTTTCGATGATGATTCCGCTTGAACGTAAATCTTTTTTATCGCGTTCAAACTTCTTCTCGAGAGCATCCAGCGTAATTCCGCCCTGCAAGTCGTTTCGGTAGTCTCGAATTGCTAAAAACAGCTCTTGTTTGGTTAGACCAATCGAGGTCGAAATCAAAGCGAGCGTGAGGTTAAGCAGACGCTCTGCAGCGTCAGACCTATCTCTTTGGTATCCCCCGCTGTTAACCATGTTGACCCCGCTAATTAGTTGTTGCTTTATCTACGCCAAGAATGTCAATGATAAAGACAAGTGTCGAACCCGCAGGAATCGAGCTCTGCTCTTGATCTCCGTAACCCTCGCTTGGAGGAATTATGGCCATGATTTGTGAGCCGACAACCGCGCCGTCCAAGGCCTTTACGAATCCCTTGATGAATCCGGTCTCGGTTAGTTGCCATTGAACTGGAGCGCCGTTTGTCCAAGAAGAGTCAAACTGCTCGCCTGAATCCCAGACAAAGCCGCTGTAGTGAAGTGTGACGGTGTCACCAATGGCAACCGTGTCGCCATTGCCCTTGATCAGCGAGACCAAATTGAATTCAGCCGGTGCCTGTGCTTTAGGAATCTGAACCCCCGGCTGACCATTTGTTGCAAGCACAACGGTCGGCATGCCGCTCTTGGCCGGCTGGCTCTCGCCAACCGCACGAGGCAAATAGACCCTTTGCAGGTCGATTACGAAAATTAGGTTGTCTGTCGCAGCGATTCCGTTCGCTTCATCGCCAACACCGTCGTGTGCCAACTTCGCAGGAATCAAAATGGCAACGCGTGAACCTTCTTTTACGCCAGATAGTGCGTGGCAGAAATCTAGTTTTTGCCCGCTAGTGAAAAACTGCACAACTGCATCGGTGCCGTCATATTTCGAAGAAGCGAATTCTTTTCCGGTAGCTGCGTTGAAAGCCGTGTATTCAAACTTGACCTGTGCACCACCCTTGAATGCAGGACCATCGCCTTCTGAAAGCACGGCCGTCTCGATCACGTCTGTGCTAAGCGGTGCTGCAATTGTGACCTTAGGCTTTGTGCCAAGAGCTCCCTCTGCAGAGATCTTCTCAACGCTCTTGCCGCTTG
>JBEGTK010000143.1:0-3008 GCA_041179445.1 Actinomycetota bacterium
GTTTACCCAGGTGTAGTTGTCTCGGTTCGCCCAGTTGGCGTGCTTCCTATGGAAGACGACGGCGGCATCGACGAGAAGGTCGTCTGCGTTCCTGCGAAAGACCCACGTTGGGCTCACATCCAAGACATCAACGATGTTCCTGAGCAGACCAAGAACGAACTTCTTCACTTCTTCTCTCACTACAAAGACCTAGAGCCTGGCAAGTGGGTCAAGGTTGGCGAGTGGGCAGGCAAGGATGTTGCCGAGAAACTAATCGCAGAAGCCATCGAACGCTACAAGCACTAATGCCTCGCGACTACAGCGGCAAGACCGCACTCATCACCGGAGCAAGCTCTGGCCTCGGAGTTGAGTTTGCAAATCAACTTGCCGCTCGTGGCGCGAATCTAGTTCTCGTTGCTCGTCGCAAGAATCGTCTGCAGGCTGTTGCCGATGCGGTCAAGCTTGAATACAAAGTAGATGTGCAGGTTGTTGTTGCCGACCTGTCAGAAGTTGGCGCTGCCGACAAACTTTTCAAGTCGCTTGCTCGCAAAAAAGTCTCTGTTGATGTTTTGGTCAACAACGCAGGCTTCGGAACATTCGGCAAATTCGAAAACGAACCGATCGACAAAATCAGCGAAGAGCTACGTCTAAACATTTCGACCCTAGTTGAATTGTCACGCTTGGCTCTGCCATCGATGTTGAAGAACAACGACGGCGTGATCATCAACGTTGCAAGCACCGCTGCATACCAGCCGATTCCATACATGTCGGTATACGCGGCTACCAAGTCATTCGTGCTTTCATTCACCGAGGCGCTCTGGGGCGAACTAATCGGAACCAACGTCACCGCAATTGCTCTGTCGCCTGGCGGAACCAAAACCGAGTTCTTCGAAGTTGCCAGCAACGGAAAAGCTCCTGATGGTTTGGGCAAGCTTCAGACGGTCGAAGAAGTAATCACTGTCGCCATGAACGCGCTAGACAAAAAGACTGCACCACCGAGCGTGATCTCTGGCGCTTCGAACGCTGCTCTCGCATTCTCTGGTCGATTCATTCCTCGACAGTTGCTTATCAAGGTCGCCCGCAAAATGTTCGAATCAAGGAGCTAAATATGAATCTAGAAACTTCGTCGATCGACGTCGGCATCATCACCCTGCTCGACAACTACTTCGAGCTGATGCACGTGCAAGACATGAGCCTGTATGACCAGGTCTTTCACGAGAGCGCATCACTGTTCGGTGTTCCAGACGGCACTCTGAACATTCGGTCATTCGAGGTTTACAAGGATGCGATGCTGAACCGCCAGTCACCCGCAGAAAAGGGTGAGGCTCGTCGCGACGAAATTCTGTTTGTCGACCAGCTCAACGACTCGTTGGCTGTCGCTCGCGTTCAGCTCGAGATGATGGGCGGCGTAATGCAGGACTACCTGAGCTTGCTCAAGATCGACGGCAAGTGGCTCATCGTTGCTAAGACCTGGGCTCGGGTAGCTGACGCTAAGCCTTAGTTCTTAAGGAGCGCTTGGTTAAACTTCGCTTCATCACAAGTAGCACGACACCAGTGGTGGGTTCGACCACCGCGTCGCTAAAACTGCGATAACTTCGCAGTTTTTATACGCGCCACGCTCCCGCGCTCCTACGGAGCGCTTGGTCTTCCCGCATAAGGGAACATTTCACCCCAGCGAATCGGCACGATTCGCACTGTGCGAGCCGGGTTCGGCGCCTCTAGCATCATGCCGCCGCCGACATAAACAACCACGTGATATTTGTCGCCATCAAAGGCCGACTCAACCGAATACCAGAGCAGATCGCCAACCTGCATTTGGTTTAGCGGAACCAGCTTGCGCGCCTGCGCCATGGTTCTGAACTGATTGGTTGCAGAGTGAGTGCCGATGTAAATTCCCGCGGCAGCGTATCCCGCTTTTGTAATTCCTGAACAGTCCCAAACGTTCGGGCCCATTCCGCCGAGAACATATTTCTCGCCAAGTTGTTGACGCATAAATGCAAGGGCAACGTTCACCTTGTCACTGTTGGCATTGCCAACCGTATAGAGCTCTGGCGCATCCATCTTTGCGCTACCAGCGTTCTGACGGCGCTCTGCTGCCAAACCTTCTGCACGCTGTCGTTCAAGTTCTGCTGATGTGTTTTGCAAGATTGCAAGTTGCGCATAAAAAGTTCTATTCAGTTGCACGTTTTGGTTAACCAAAGACTGCGCGGTGTTTGCTGCAAACTGTGCTGCGTCATATGCGGTTTGTGCGGTTGCTTTTCTCGCTGCGAGTTCAACCTTCGCTGCTTGCAATTCGTCTGCGAGTGACTGCGCATATTTCTGCTTTGCAATCGAACGCAAATAAATTGTGTTGCTGCTCTGCGCCAACTTGTCTTGAGCACCGAGCTGATAAAGCAAATCGCTCGCTTGGTTCGAATTCAAAAAGAGATTCAACGAAGTGCCAGCGGTTCCGCTTCGATACATCTGCCCGGCAATCTGACCAAGTTGTCGCATCGCCTGGGTCGCTTGGGCCATTGCCGCATCTGCCTGAGCCTGAAGGGTTGCTACCTGAGCAGCCTTTTGGTCGTATGCGTCTTTTGCAATGCTGTATGCCTCGCCCTTAATCTGCGCAACGCGTTCGGCGGCATCGGCCTTGTCAGACAGGTCAACGATGATCGCCTCGATGCGCTTGATCATTGCCTTCTTGGTCGACACCTTCTTCTTGGCAGCCGCCACCTCGGCAGCTGAAGGGTATGAAGGCACCGGAGTAGGCACGGCCCAAGCGTCTGGGCTCACATAAGAAGTAGTCAAGAGCCCAAAGATCGCGACAAATGCCAAAATGGCGCGCGAAATCCGTGAGGTCATGCATCAAATTTACGTTGCCACCCTTGATTAGAGGCTGAGCGAAATCTGCGAATCGGCTTCGGCTTGCGGTTTCACCTCTAATCCAAGTAATCTTGACCCTTGGTGCTATGAAGTATCGACTTTGTAGGCCCCATCGTTTAGTGGCCTAGGACGCTGCCCTTTCACGGCAGTAGCACGGGTTCGAA
>JBEGTK010000144.1:0-3008 GCA_041179445.1 Actinomycetota bacterium
ACCGATGCCCCGCGACCATCCCAGGCAACTGCAAAGTGAACGCGGCTTAGGCCGGTGTCGTCGATCTGAATGTCGGCGCTGGCATCGCGGCCAACCGTGGTTTCGCCCTGGCGCAAAATAAAACGCTTGCCGGCAACATCCAGGCAAGGCATCCATTCGACCTCGTGCTTTTCGCTGGTCGAGCGAACTACAACCTGACCCAGGTTCAGCCCGCCGTCTTCGACCAGGCGAATGGCCAAGGCCGCACCAAATTGAAAGCCCTGCTTCGATGCGTGCTTGGTGGTTAGGTCGGTTAGCTCGGTGATCAGTGATTCGCCTAGTGGCTGCATGCGCTTAAAGTCGGGCAGCGAAAGGCTGACGGTATAGGTGTTTGGGGCCAGCACGCGATCGCGGCTAAGGATGCTCGCCTTGGCATCCATCTCTGCACGAATCGCAGCGGCGATTTCGATTGGCTGAAGCTCCGACTTAAAGGTCTTCGTGAAAGCGCCGTTTACTAAGCGCTCTAAACCCTTTTCGAAGTTCTCTAAAAAGCCCATTCGTCCTCTTCTGACTAGGGCTCAAGTTTATCTTCGTGTGAGAAATCTGTGAGCCAGGGCGCTCGAGTCTTAGAAACCTGTCAGAGGCAGAGCCGAAAAACGCCCTTGTCTGAGAGCTCGCTGATAAGTGCCCCCTAGATGCCTGAAATTCGCCACTTGGGCCAGCGATCTTTTTTAGATTCGAACTGTCCTCGAGAAAGGAAGACGAACATGAAGAAGAACCTAAAGCGCGGTGTCATCGCCGCAGCGGGTGTAGCAACTTTGCTAAGCCTCGCAGTAGCAACCCCATCATTTGCACATGACCGCAACAAGACCGGCATCTCATCGACCACCGATGTGACCGACCGCGCCGAAAAGGCGCAGCACGCACACGCAACCGTTGCAGTAACCATCACCGGTGTCTCAACCGACATCACCGATGCAGCCGTGGCAGCTCGTGGCGCAAAGTTTGTTGCCTACAAGTTGGCTGCTGACGCAACCGCTATTCCGGCAACTGTTCCAACCACCGGCGGCAAGCCAGTTCGCGTTGAGGGCACCAGCCTTGCAGCTGGCGTTCTAACCGGAACCCTACGCATCGATGCTGGCGCTGCTAGCACGGTAACCAAGTACGCGATTTACAACGCAGCCGGAGTTGGCTCGTTCGTAACCGTAACCGTTGATGCGGCTGGCGTTGCAACCGCAACCTCATCGGCAGCTCTGACCACCGTTTGGGCAGCACCTTCAACCGGCGACCTTGGCATCAAGGGCGAGCACAAGGGCGATGGCAAGAAGCACGGCAAAAAGGGTGGCCGCCACTAATACCTTTCAATAGGTGTCTCTCTCTGAGACAAGAAATCCCCCGCAGCTACGTGTCGGCTGCGGGGGATTTTCTCTTTAAGTTTTCGAGCTCTAGCCAACCTCGGCTACGTGACGCTTGCCACGGGTGTGGGTCGGCTTGTGCTCTGAGTGGGTTGGGTCTGCGTAGCAGGTGTCGCAGAGCAGAACTAGGTCTTTGCAGCCAACGTTCGCACAGTTGCGGAACGAGTTGGTTGGGCCGTTGCAGTTTTCGCATTCGCCAATAACCGCTGCCTCATCGCTGAAGTCTTGAACCATGCGGTCATCAAAGATGTAAAGCGAGCCCTCCCAGAGGCCCTTGTCTTTGAAGGTCTCGCCATAGCGAACGATGCCGCCCTCAATTTGGTAAACCTCTTTGAAGCCGCGCTTGATCATGACGGCCGAAAGAATTTCGCAGCGAATGCCACCGGTGCAGTAGGTGACAATTGGCTTGTCTTTAAGGTGGTCGTACTTGCCGCTTTCTAGTTCGGCAACAAAATCGTGTGAGGTCTGAACGTCAGGCACAACGGCGTTCTTGAATTTTCCGATGCGCGCTTCAAAAGCGTTACGACCATCGAAGAACACCACATCATCGCCGCGCTCTTCAACCAGCTTGTTAACCTGGGCTGGCTTCAAGTGCTTGCCACCGTTAGTGATGCCAGATTTTTCAACAGTGATTTCATCCGGCGTGGTGAACGCTACAAGTTCGTTGCGGTTCTTAACCGAAAGACGTGGGAATTCGTCGCCGGTACCGTCTGACCACTTGAAGTCGATCTTTCCGAAACCAGGAAACTCCTTGGTGGCACGAACGTACTTCTTTAGGTCTTCCATGTTGCCGCCAAGGGTGCCATTAATGCCGTGCTTCGACACAATGATGCGGCCCTTAAGGTTTAGCGACTGGCAAAGAGTCTTTTGCCAAAGTTTTAGAGCAATCGGGTCTGCCACCGGGGCAAAACCGTAATACAAGATGACTTTTTGTAGATCCACAGGCCAATTCTACCGTCGAGCCAAACCTAAGATAAAGGGATGAGCATGAATCCAGGCATCGACGAAGCCGCTTTCGACCACAACATTCGCCCACAAGATGATCTGTTTCGCCACGTAAATGGCAAGTGGTTTGCCGAGACCGCGATTCCCGAAGACAAGTCGATGTACGGCTCGTTCCACATGCTGGCCGATGATTCCGAGGCCGCGGTAAAAGAGATTTTATTGGTAGCAGCAGCGAACCCAACCCCAGGTGCCGCCCAGCAAATCGGCGATCTTTATGCCTCATTCATGGATGAAAACCGCGCTAACGAATTAGGCGCCGCCCCAATTGCCGCAGAGCTAAACCTTGTGCAGCACCTCAGCGACATTGCTCAAACCACAAAGCTGCTGGGCGAATTTAGCAAAGCCGGAATCGGTGGACTGTTTGGTTCTTATGTAGATAACGACCCGGGAAATCCAGAGCGCTACATCGTGCATCTATATCAGGGCGGACTTGGCCTTCCTGATGAGGCCTACTACCGCGAAGACAAGCACGCCGAAATTCGCGACGCCTACGTTCCGCACATCGCACAGATGTTGAACTTTGCCGGGCGCTCGATGACCGATGCGGAAGCCGCAGCCAAGCAGATTATGCAATTCGAAACCGAACTTGCCAAGCTGCACTGGACAAAC
>JBEGTK010000145.1:0-2994 GCA_041179445.1 Actinomycetota bacterium
TGTTAGCGGAGGCTTCAGCCAGGTGCTGACTCCCCTTGCCGAAAAGCTCTCGCTTGATTTTGCTCGCGCAAACGAGCTTGAAGTTGTCGACGGCGTTCTCACCGGAAGAGTTGTTGGCAAAATCATTGACCGCAGCGAAAAGAAGAATGCCCTCATCGAATGGGCTCGCCTAGCCGGATTCGAAATCGCTCAGACTGTCGCGGTTGGAGACGGTGCAAACGATCTAGAAATGATGCAGGCTGCGGGTTTGTCGATCGCGTTCAACGCAAAGCAAATCGTGAGAGATCAAGCCGACCTAGTAATTGGCAAGCGCGACCTATTTCAATTGGCCGAAGCGCTGGGGCTTACTCGGCGATAAAGTCGCTGGTGTCACCGACGAGACGCGTGTTGTTCGCAGGGATGTCCTCTACGGCAGCCAACGCAATTTCGGCAGCAAACTCACTCACGTTGTAAAGCTTGCCAGCACCCTCGCGTCGCGATTCAATCGCTCCAGGGTTTGCACGCTCGAGCAAAGTTGCAGTGATTGTTCCTTCGATCATGTCTCCAGATACAACCACGAAGCCAATGTTTCTGCTGGCCAGTTCAGGAATCATGGCTCGGAGTGCGTCTTCACCAGCTCGCTTTGAAAGCGCAACAGGCACATACTCTGGCATGGTCGGTGTAGTTCGAATGAAGTGCGCCTGGTGGCTGGTGACAAAAACAACTCGAGAGCCATCTTTGAGGTGCGGCAAGGCAGCCTTTAGCAAGTTCACCTGTGAATCTCGGTTCAGACGCATCGCATAGTCTTCGCCCATGCCGGCTTCCATGCCGCCAGATGCGTTCATGACCAAAATGTCTAGCTTGCCGAAAGCAGTTTCGGCAGCCTCGAACATTCCTTCAACGGCTTGCTGGTCGGTTAAATCTGCACCGTATGCGATTGCGTTTGAACCTCTTTCTTCGATTGCCGCAACAATCTTCAGGGCCCTGGCCTCTTTGTTTCGGTAATTAACAAGTACCGAAGCGCCCGCCTCAGCAAAGTAAGTCACGGTGTCTGCACCGATGCCTCGAGATGATCCGGTGACTAGGGCAACTTTGCCCTTCAGGCTATTTGGTGCGAGTGGATTGCTCATTTGTGTTTCTTTCTAGTGACCCATGCCTAGGCCACCGTCGACTGGAATGACGGCACCGCTGATGTATGAAGCATCGTCAGATGCAAGCCAGGTGACCACACGTGCGACTTCTTCTGGAGAAGCAAAACGGCCAGCTGGAATGCGCTTCTTGTAATCTGCCTGAGCTTCTTCTGGCAACGCCGCGGTCATGTCTGTGTCAATGAAGCCGGGTGCAACAACGTTCGCTGTGATGTTTCTGCCGCCGAGCTCACGGGTGATTGATCGTGCCATACCTACGAGTGCAGACTTAGTCGCCGAGTAATTGACCTGTCCGGCTGAGCCAAGAAGCCCAACAACCGAACCAATCAGAATTACGCGACCGTACTTCTTCTTGATCATGCCCATGGTGGCTCTGCGCAACACTCTGAATACGCCATTGAGGTTGGTGTTGACAACCTCTTCAAACTGTTCATCGGTCATTCGCATCAGCAGGGTGTCTCTGGTGATGCCAGCGTTTGCAACCAAAATCTCGACCGGGCCGAGTTTCTCTTCAATTTCGGCGAACGCTGCGTCGAGCGATGCGGCGTCGGTCACATCAGCCTTTACGCTGAGTGCGCCGGCTGGTCCCTCGCCAGATCGAACGGTTACTGCTACCTTGTGGCCCTGCTTTAGAAATTCCTCAGCAATTGAGCGACCGATTCCGCGGTTTCCGCCGGTAACGAGAACGACTCTTTCAGTCACTATTTACTCCAAATCAGGAATACGGACGCCCTTGAAGGCGTTGAAACTAAGGCAAGTCTAGTCATTGGCTTAAAATTAGCCTCGAATAATCGCCTCGAATGGAGTTTTAGTGGCAACGGCCCAAAGCGTCACAAACCTCGAGCAATCTCCCGAGGATGAACGCAAATCACGCATGATTCGCTACACCGTGGCGATGTCACTTCGAGTGGTCTGCATCGTGCTCGGCGTTTATGTCAGCGGCTGGTTCATGTGGGTCTGTTTTGCCGGAGCCATCTTCTTGCCCTATTTCGCGGTAGTAATTGCAAATGCCAGCGGTGGTTCACAGACCAAGACTGCAAAGGCAACTGAAGTTGTAGCGCCGCAACTGCGCATTGAAGCAACAGATTTCAAGATTGTTGACCCTGAGGGCAAATAACAGTTGGCAGATCAGAAATGCTCGCGCGCTGGCTGCGACTCATCGGCAGAGTTTCTTATCGATTGGCGTAATCCGAGAATTCACTCCGATGGCCGAACCAAGACCTGGGCCGCTTGCGGGCAACACCGCGACTTTCTGGTTGACTATCTTCAGGTTCGAGAATTCTTTCTTGAAACGCGACCTATAGAAGTCAGGCCCTGAAACATGTCAGCAGCGAAATCAGATATCAAACGCTGGCTCGGCTGGCTTGCTCTAGTAGTTGTCTTTTCAATAGCATGCGTCTACCTGTCTAATTGGCAATTCAGTCGGCGCGAAGAGGCACTCGTTGCCATGCAACAGCTAGCCGAAAACTACGACTCACCTGCCGTGCCGATTCAGCAGCTTGCGACGCTTGAAACGTTCGCGAAAGCAAATGAATGGCGAAAAGTCGAACTCGTTGGCAAATATCTAGTCGATAAGTCTGTGCTCGTGCGCAACCGCCCGCTCAATGGGCAGCCTGGTTTCTTGCAGGTTGTGCCTTTCGAATTGTCAGATGGCACCGTGATCGCGGTAGAACGCGGATGGGTCGCTGCCGGAGACCAATACCAGCCTCCTATGCGTGTGCCGCTGCCTGCTGACGAGACGCAGACTGTGATTGGCAGAACTAGAGCTTCTGAACCAACCCTGAACCGCACTGCTCCCCCCGGTCAGCTTGCGACTATAAACATCAAGGCGCTTGTTTCTTCGACGCAGATTGAGCAAAAAACTTAT
>JBEGTK010000146.1:0-2986 GCA_041179445.1 Actinomycetota bacterium
GATTGCGCTGCTTCGATGAGAGAGAGATATTCCTCGTCAAGATGACGAACTCGGCTCGAACTAGCGGCAAGCGGCTTGTTGTTCATGCGGTAGGCGGCTTGCTCCCCTCCGCAGAGTGCGAGTCTGAGCAGTGCGGCATGGTGCCAAGCGTCAAACTGCTCTTGAGTTTCAAACTCGCCGATGAAATACATCATCTTGTTTTCGTGATCGAAAACCATCGCTCGGTCTATTTGCTGGAATTTAGACTTGCCGTCATAGCTCACGTAGCCAACTAATCCGGGTCTAAAGGCAAACGGCAGCTCAACTTGAATTTGCGGCTTCAACGCGGCTCTTAGCACCGAAAAATCTTGGTCATCGCTTAGCACTAATGAAGATGCTCCGATGACGCTGAATGGTTCGGTCGGGTGAATTTCACGATCTAACCAGAATGCGTTTTCGTCGCTTGAGTGCAGCGAGATGAAAACATCTGCTGGATGCACCCAACCGTTAAGGTCGGCAACGAAGATTGGCACGACTATTAGATTAGACAACAGGCGAAAGGAGTGAGATGACAAGCGAACTAATGCGATTCGGGTCGCAAGGCCTTTTTGAAGTGCCGATCAGCCTTGGCACTCAACTCGCTGTAGCCGACAGCTTCTTAGTTGAAGACGGCAGGGTCAGAAATCTGGGTCTGCATTTCGACCGTTTCAGCGCCTGGGTAAGCCGGCTGTCGCCAGATCAAGCCCTTGAACTGCAGCCGTTCTTCGACCTGGTCATCGCCGAACTGCCGCTTGAAGGCCGCTGGTTTCCTCGAATTGAACTGCACACCGACCAGCCGGTTGGTGCTCAGTTGCACCTCAGATTGCGCGAGGCTCCCGAGGCTCTCGGCCCTGCCGTGCTCTGGACGTTTCCTGAGGCAGACCCTCGCACTAACCCTCTAGTTAAAGGCCCAGACCTTAGCCTCGGCCTGCAACTTAGACGACGCGCAAACATGCTCGGTGCAGACGAAGCCGTGCTCTTGAGCGACTCTGGGCACATCGCCGAAGGTGCGCTCAGTGCAATTGTCTGGTGGCGAGGCGATGTGCTCTGCGCACCGGGGTCAGAGACAACCTGGCTCGACAGCGTGACCAGGCGAGAAGTCTTTTCAATCGCCGAGCAGATGGGTTTGCAGACCAGAGTCGAGAAGGCAAAGCCCGCAGATCTGGTTGAAACCGAAGTTTGGATGCTCAGCAGCCTGCAGGCTATTCGACCGGTTGAATCATGGATAGACCTCGGCGGACCACTTGCACCTGCCACGCACGTTGAAGCATTTAGCAAGAGACTGCGTCTGCTTAGCTCGCCTATTCGTTAGAAGCAGACTCGCGTGCAAGGATTGTGCAGTGAATAAAACAGCTAGTCGATTTGCGCCGAGATTCATCAGCACGATTGGCGCACTCTGATGTGCGGTCGTTTTGTAGTCGCCAAAACTGTTGGCGAAATCATGAACATTTTCGAAGTCGACGAAATTGTTGGCGATCAACCAGGGCTTAGTTTCAACGTCGCCCCCACTCACCAGATTTCGATAATCGTTGAGCGAGCCGATGAGAAAGCCGAAGACGGTTCACCGCTCGGAGACCTGCACCGCGAGATTCACTCAGCTCGATGGGGCCTTGTTCCCCGTTGGAGCAAGGATGGCCCCGGAAATTCTTCGCCTCTGATTAACGGTCGCATCGAAAGCATCCTAGAAAAGCCTTCATTCAAAGATTCTGTTGTTCGCCGTCGCTGCGTGATTCCGGCGAGCGGCTATTACGAGTGGCACGTTGCCGCCGACGGAACCAAGCAGCCGTTTTACATCTCTGCTGGCGAAGACGGCATGCTTGCGCTCGCTGGCCTCTATGAGTGGTGGCGCGATCCGAGCAAGGCCGACAACGACCCTTCACGCTGGTTGCTCTCTGCGACCACTCTGACCAAAGACACGGCACCTGAGCTTGCCCACATTCACGATCGCAACCCGGTGCTGCTAACCCCTGAGACCCTTGATGCCTGGATAGACCCAAACATCGTTGGTGACCAGAGCCTGCTTGACGCGCTTTCTGCCGAGAGCGACCTGGTTGCCGCTGAGGTTGAATTCTTCAAGGTTGATTCGGCCGTCGGAGCCGTCAGAAACAACTCAAGCGACCTGATTCGCCCGCTCTAAGCCCGCAATCTAGGGCTTTTTCGGCAACCCTCAACCAATGGTTTAACTCGCCACGCCGCCGCAATTTGCTTTGTCGGTGGCTCTGCCTACATTCTTAACATTCGAACATTTGTTCGAATGTTTTTCTGTTTCGACAGACGTTTAGGAGGGGCTCGAGATGGTTCGAGTAGATGAAATGGTTGCCGTATCGGTCAACCCCAAGGGTGAGCCGATCGGCTTCAGCTGGCGCAACGGTGCATACCGGGTGCTAAACAAGCCGGTGCGCTGGTTCGCAAGGCGTGAGTGGTGGGTCGAGGCGTCTCGGGTGCAACGCGGCATTGGCGCCGGCGTGCTCGAGGTCGAAATGTGGCGACTCGTCGCAAGCTGCAACGAAGAGAAGCAGCAGTTCGAATTGGTGCATTCGTTCGTCGGCGACAAAAACGTCTGGCGACTCAATCGCATCTTCAACTAACCACTGCCCCAGCCATTTTCGACTAGCAAATGACTGAGTTCACCCACCTGCACGTGGCTTCTGCGTTCTCGTCACACTTTGGAGTGACGAGACCAGAGCTGCTCGCAGAGGCAGCAGCCGCGCAAAAAATGACGGCACTTGCCATCACCGATCGCGATGGTCTCTATGGTGCCGTGAAACACATCGGAGCCTGCCTGACTCTAGGCATCTCACCGATTGTCGGTGTCGAGTTATCGATTGTCGATGACGCTGGCGAACAACTCGCACGCGCTGTGATTTTGGCTCGCGGGCATGATCGCGGAATCGGCTGGTCTACCCTGTGTTCAATCGTCTCTGCCGCTCACGGATACAACATCGGCGAAGCGCTCGGCGAACGCCCG
>JBEGTK010000147.1:0-2986 GCA_041179445.1 Actinomycetota bacterium
GTGTTCTTTGGCGGAGGAACACCAACGCAACTCTCCGCTGCGCAACTAGTTGAGGCGTTGTCGGTCTTGCGGCATGAGATTGGCATTGCCGCCGGCGCAGAGATAACCACAGAGGCAAACCCAGACAACGTAGACGACGCCTATCTTGCAGAGCTTGCAGCAGGTGGCTTCACCCGAATCTCTCTCGGCATGCAATCAGCGGTTGACAGTGTTTTGAAGGTGCTCGATAGAACTCATAATCCGGCAAATGTTGCAAAGGCGGTTGCTGCTGCGAAGTCTGCCGGACTTCAGGTGTCTGTTGATCTGATCTATGGTGCTCCTGGTGAAACGGTTGAACAGTGGCGAGAGTCACTCGAGACGGCCATCGCACTAGAACCAGACCACATCAGCGCGTATTCGCTGATTGTTGAAGAAGGCACAAAACTCGCCCGACAAATTCGCAGCGGCGAATTGTCGCAGCCTGACGAAGACGAACAAGCCGAAAAGTACGAGTTGGCAGACGAACTGTTATCTAGGGCTGGATTTGATTGGTACGAAGTGAGCAACTTCAGTCGCACGCCTGAGACCCGCTCTGCACACAACCTTGCTTATTGGCGAAGCAACGACTGGTGGGGCTATGGGCCAGGAGCTCACTCGCACATCGGGGGAGTTCGCTGGTGGAATGTGAAGCATCCCGCAACTTTTGCTCAGAAAATCGCTGAAGGCGTTTCGCCAGCGCTTGCTCGCGAGGTTCTCTCAGACGAAACACGAATCACAGAGCGAATCTTGCTAGAAGTTCGAATCAAGGATGGCCTCATCATCGAAGTTGTCAAGACGCTGAACCAGCAAGCCGCAAAGCCAATAAGTCAGGCAATTGCCGATGGTCTTGTCGAAGCAGACGCCGCTTTGCGAGGGCAGCTGCAATTGACGCTAAAGGGCAGGTTGCTAGCAGACGCGCTCGTTCGCGACTTGCTTGGCTAAGAGTTACTTTATGAATCGAATTGTCAGCGGAAACTTATAGAAGTTGCCCTGAGATGCCTGAGCCGCTGCAATGATGCGAAAGACCGTTGCGTAAACCGGCACGATCCAGAAAATCAACCAGCCCACGATGCTGATTACGAGCGCCGCGTAGATGATCAAGATGGTGAGAGCAAAGTTCAGTTGTTCCTTAGCGTGGTGCTGAATGAACGGCCCTTTGTCTTTCAAAATTGCATAACCAGCGATGGGAGCAATCAGTTCAAGCACAATCGAAACGGCGTGCAGCACAACTGCCGCGCTTCTCTCTTCATTAGGAGCCCAGTCGCGCCCCGACGCATATGGATTAGTCATATCTAGAGCATAACCAGCGACACGGGCTAAAATTGGCACTCAGATAGTGCGAGTGCTAACGAGGTGAATATGATTCCAGAACGCAGTCTTGAGGTGCTTCGAGCAATCGTTCACGACTACATCGAGACCAATCAGCCGGTCGGCAGCAAGTCTTTGGTTGAACGTCACTCGTTCGGAGTCTCGTCGGCCACAATCAGAAACGAAATGGCGCTTCTCGAAGAAGAGCAGCTAATTGTTGCACCGCACACCTCTAGCGGGCGCGTTCCAACAGACAAGGGCTATCGACTTTTTGTCGATCGGCTCGGTGAAGTCAAGCCGCTGAGCATTCCTGAGCGTTCAGCAATCGAAACCTTCATGCAAGGAAGCTCAGATCTCGACGAGGTTCTCGGTCGCACCGTTCGTTTGCTTTCGCAACTCACTAACCAGGTGGCCATGGTGCAGTATCCGAGTCTTGAAAAAGGTTCTGTTAAGAGCGTCGAACTGTTGAAGGTCGGCGACAAGCAAGCGTTGCTCATTTTGGTCACCGACATCAGCCGTATTCAGCAACACCTGATTCACTTTGACCAAGACCTCGACGATGAGTTCATTGCAAACCTTCGCGCTCAGATGATTGCCACCTTGCAAGGTGCTTCGCTCTCTCAAGTTGCAAGTCGAATTGAAGACTTTGCAAAGAAGTTTGCAGACAATCGCCGTGCCGAAGTCAGTCTGGTGCTCGACAACCTGCTTGAACAAGTTGATGCAAACCGTCAAGACAAAATCATTCTCGCTGGAACAGCAAACCTGGCACGACGCGAAGATGACTTTAAAGGCAGCATCTCGCCAATGCTTGAGGCGATCGAAGAGCAAGTTGTTCTGCTCAAGCTCATTCAAGAGATGCAGGCCGAGCAACACGGAGTATCGCTTTTGATTGGCTCTGAAAACGAAATCGAGCAGTTCTCTTCTAGTTCGGTTGTCATCACCGGCTATGAAAAAGAAGGTGCCGAAGTGGCAAAGCTTGGCGTGCTTGGGCCGACCCGAATGCACTACGCAAACAACATCGCTGCAGTGCGCGCCGTTTCGCGCTATCTAACTCAGGCTCTCGGAGGGTTCTAACTTGGCTGACCACTATGACGTTCTAGGTGTCTCACGAGACGCCAGTGAAGATCAAATCAAGAAGGCATATCGCAAGCTAGCCCGTGAACTGCACCCAGACGTGAACGATTCGCCAGATGCCCAAGAACGCTTCAAGCTGGTTACTCACGCCTATGAGGTCTTGAGCAATTCAGACGAACGTCGCAAATATGACATGGGTGGCGGCGACCCGTTTGGTGCGGGCGGCTTCGGATTCGGCGATATCTTCGACACTTTCTTTGGCGGATCAGCGGCCCGCGGGCCACGCAGCCGCGCAGAGCGAGGTCAAGATGCGCTTATCCGTGTTGATATGACACTCGACGAGGTTGTCTTTGGTGCGGCCAAGTCAATCGAGATCGACACCGCCGTGCTGTGCGAGACATGTTCAGGCAGTTGCTGCAGACCGGGCACTTCGCCTGCCGTTTGTGACATGTGCCGAGGTTCGGGTTCGATTCAGCGACAGGTTCGTTCGCTACTAGGCAACGTCATGACATCTCAGCCGTGTGGTGCGTGTCGTGGGTTTGGTCAGGTCATCGCTGACCCTTGTTCGTCGTGTCGCGGCCAGGGG
>JBEGTK010000148.1:0-2977 GCA_041179445.1 Actinomycetota bacterium
CCAATTAGTTATAACAATATAATATGAGAACATCCAATCCTTTTTTTAAAAGTAAGGTATATTCTGAATTTCAAACTTCCGGTAGTTTGACCGGTGTCGATTCATCTGAGGTAATGACCGTACAAGGCACAGTCAATAAAAGTTATATTCTGATGGCTTGTGTATTGGGCGGTGCCGCCTATGCTTGGTATGCCTTGGTAACTATGGGCATTGCATTTTATCCAATGCTGATTGCCAGTTCAATCATGAGCAAGAAGCTTGCAGAGGGCACCCAGTCGCTCGTGCTCGACGTCAAGGTTGGCTCAGGTGCCTTCATGAAGACCATTGAGCGTGCCCGCGAACTTGCGACCACCTTGGTTCAAATTGGCCAGGATGCCGGCGTGCACACAGCCGCGCTCTTGACCGACATGTCGACTCCGCTCGGTTTGAAAATCGGAAACGCCCTAGAGGTCGAAGAGTCAATCGAGGTTCTTGCCGGTGGCGGCCCTGCCGACGTTGTCGAGATCACCGTCGAACTCGTTCGCGAAATGCTTCGTCTAGCCGGCAAGGGCGATGTCGATGTTGCGGCTGCACTCAAAGATGGCCGCGCGATGGATCAGTGGCGCAAGATGATTGCCGCTCAGGGTGGCGACCTCGATGCCCCACTGCCGAAGGCAAAGCACTCGCACACCATCATGGCTGATGCGAGCGGAACGCTTTTGACTCTCGACGCACTTCAGGTTGGTGTTGCATCATGGCGTCTCGGCGCTGGTCGCGAGCGCAAAGAAGATGCAGTGCAGTTTGGCGCTGGCATCGAATTGCACGCACAGGTCGGCAGCACCATTCAGGCGGGTCAAGCTTTGATGACTCTCTACACAGACGAAGAGTCGCGTTTCGAGCGCGCGTTTGAATCGCTCGAGAACTCGTTTAGCATTGGCTCTGGTTTTGTTGATCGCAAAATCGTGATCGATCGCGTTAGTTAAGGTTTGAAATGAATATCAAGAAGCTGCCAAAAATCTCACTGCACGATCACCTTGACGGCGGCCTTCGCCCGCAGACCATCATCGAGTTGGCAGAAGAGATCGGTCTCGAGTTGCCAACCACCGACGCGGCAGACCTCGGCCGTTGGTTTCAGCAGTCTGCAGACAGCGGCAACCTCGTCGACTACCTAAAGACTTTCGACATCACCACCGCAGTCATGCAAACCAAACACGGATTGCAGCGAGTTGCCAAAGAGTTCGTTCTCGACTTGGCCGCTGACGGCGTTATCTATGGCGAGGTGCGCTGGGCTCCAGAGCAGCACCTGCAGCAGGGCTTGACCCTAGATGAGGCCGTCGCGGCCGTGCAGGATGGCCTCGAAGAGGGCGCTGACGAGGCTGCCGACAAGGGCCACAACATTCGCACCGGCCAGTTGGTAACCGCCATGCGCCACCTCGACCGCGGTCTCGAGATCGCTGAGTTGGCTGTGCGTCACCGAAACGACGGCGTTGTTGGCTTTGACATTGCCGGCCCTGAGCTTGGCTTCTTGCCTAACCGTCACAAGTTGGCCTTCGACTATCTTGCAGCCGAGATGTTCCCGGTAACCGTTCACGCCGGTGAAGCCGATGGCATCGACAGCATCAAAGACGCAATCGTCAGCGGTCGCGCACTTCGTCTCGGTCACGGCGCTCGACTAATCGAAGACGTAATGTTTAGCCGCAGCCAGGGCGAGAGCGACTTCGTTGTTCTTGGCCCGGTTGCCGAGTGGGTTCACGACCGTGGCATTGCTCTCGAATTGAGCATCAGCTCGAACATGCAGACCGGTGTTCTCGACGACATTTATAAGTTGACCGAAGAAGACGATCACGAGCTCAGTGTTGCCGACCACCCGTTCGCTGTTTTGTATGACCTCGGATTCGCCGTCACGGTAAACACCGACAACCGTCTGATGTCGAACACCACCATCTCGAAAGAACTTCAGATTTTGGTTGAGACCTTCGGTTATGACATTGACGACCTCGAGCAGTTTCAGCTCAACGCAGCAGACGCAACTTTTCAAAGCGTCGATGCTCGCGAAGAGCTAATCGAAGACATCGCTGAGGGCTTTGCGGCGCAGCGTCGCAACTTAGGTCGTTAAGACACCTCAATTTAGAACCGTGGCCGCTAAGGCGCCTCTATTTAGAGCCGTGGCCGCTAAGCGATAAGTTCGCGAGCGGCAGTTTCGAGCTTCGCAAGTTTCTCGGCGGCATCGTTCGCGCTTTCGCCAACCGTCTGCAGGTAGCACTTCAACTTAGGTTCGGTTCCGCTCGGGCGAATGATTACTCGTGAACCGTCTGCGAGATCAAAACGCAAACCATCGGTCGGCAACAACTTCTCGCTGCCAAGGGCCAGGTCTGTAAACGCGGCCGCGCTGCCAGCAATTTCAGCAGGCGGATTCTGACGCAAACGAGCCACGGTGTTCGAGATGATGCTTAGGTCTGCCACTCGAATCGAAACCTGCCCGGTGGCAAAGTGACCGTATTTCTCGCCAATTTCGGCAATGCGGTCGGCAATGGTCTTGCCCTGGTCGGCAAGTCGATTAGCCAAGTTAGCAACCACGAGGGCAGCCGAAACGCCGTCTTTATCGGGGGTGCGTTGCGGGTCAACGCAGTAGCCAAGGGCCTCTTCGAAACCAAACAACAGGTTCGGCACCTTGCTGATCCATTTGAAGCCGGTGAGGGTCGCGCTGAATCCGAGGCCATGGGCTTGCGCGATCTTCTCGAGACCAGAGCACGAAACTATCGAGCAGGCGAGGGTTCCGGTTGCGCCTGGGCGTGATGCGAGCTCGTCTGCGAGCAACATGCCGACCTGGTCGCCGGTGAGTCGGTGCCATCCGTGTTCTGTGGCAATCGCAACAGCCAACCGGTCTGCGTCTGGGTCGTTCACCAAGATTATGTCTGCGCCAACGGCGGTAGCTTTCGCGTAGGACTCATCCATGGCACCTGGTTCTTCAGGATTCGGAAACGCTACCGTCGGAAAC
>JBEGTK010000149.1:0-2973 GCA_041179445.1 Actinomycetota bacterium
GATGTGAGTGTCGCCCGAGGCTTTGACGCTGAGATCAATAAGAGAGTGTTTCGCGAATGCGGTGAGCAGGTGATCGAAGAACGGCACGCTAGTGCTAATTTCGGCCTTGCCGGTTCCGTCGAGGTTTAGAGACAGCTCGATTGACGACTCTGAAGTCTTGCGTTGCAAAGTTGCCGAGCGACTCATTAAATAACCTTTCGCAAAAAGCGACATTGGGATTTAGACAAGTCTAGTTGCCAAGCACCTCACGAAGCGAGGACAAGAAAATGGTGGTCTCTTGCTCTGTGCCCGCCGTGACTCTCAACGTGCCGGGAATACCGACATTGCGCACAAGCACTCCGCGCTCTAGCAACGCTTCGAAAGTTGCTTGAGAGTCGCTAAGGCCGCCGAACAAAACGAAGTTGGCGTCGCTGCGATAAGGGTCTAGCCCCATCGCCCCCAGCTCAACGATTGTGCGATCGCGTTGAATGCGAATGTCGTCGACAGTGGCAAGCATGGCAGACGCATGGTCAAGCGCGGCTTCGGCTGCGGCCTGAGTCAGTGCACTCAAGTGATATGGCAAGCGCACCAGGCGAAGCGCATCAACAACTGCTTCATCGGCAGCCAGGTAGCCAACCCTCGCGCCGGCAAAGGCAAAGGCCTTGCTCATAGTTCGAGAGACCATAAGGCGTTCGCGACCCTCTAGAAGTTCGAGTGCGGTCTCTGCACCAGCGGCGGCGAACTCGGCGTATGCCTCGTCAACAACGACGATTCCGCCGGTCGTTTGCGAAACCGCGTCATAGGCCGCGATCACACAGTCGAGACTGAGCGGTGTGCCCGTCGGATTATTTGGCGAGCAAAGCAAAACAATGTTTGGCTTGTGCTTCAAAATTTCTGCTTTGACGTGTTCTGGGGTCAACTCATAACGATCAAGGCGTGGAGCGTTGATGTACTCGGTATTCATGCCCTGAGCGATAAGCGGATACATCGAATAGGTTGGGCCGAATCCGAGAGCTCGTCGACCAGAGCCGCCGAACGCTTGAAAAATGTGTTGCAAAACTTCGTTAGACCCGTTCGCGGCCCAAATTTGCTCGAAGGTTAGGTTGTGGCCGAGATATTTTGCGAATGCAACTCTTAGCGATTCGAAATCTCTGTCTGGATAGCGATTGAGACCCATGGTTGCCTGAGCAACGCGAGAAAAGATGTCTTCGATAACTTCACGAGGAATGCGGTGAGTGTTTTCGTTGACGTTTAGAGAAACTGGAACGTGCAGTTGTGGCGCGCCGTAAGGTTTTTGTCCTTTGAGGTCTTCGCGAATCGGAAGGTCATCGAGGTTAGCCATTAGTAAAGGTTACCCAATGGCCGACTGATGACCCTCCGCGCGAGCAGAGCCTGGCTACCGGACGAGTCGCGAGGCTTGCCTAACAGCTTCGAGAAATTAGTTGTTAGGCAGGAGCAACTGCTGACCAGGAGTGACACTGGCAGTAGTTAGCTGGTTTAGCTCTACGAGCTGGGCGACGAAGTCGCGAGGGTCTTGGTTTGGTGCTAGTTCTGCGGCGATCTTCCAGAGAGTATCGCCAGCGTGAACCGAGTAGTGCACCTGCTCGGCCTTGCTGTCAGTTGCATTAGCAACCTGGCCCGAGATGAAGCCAATGATGGCGAAGCCGGTAACCGCAAGCATGCCGACTCGTTTAGCGAAACGGCGAGGGTCTACAACAACCATGATTTTGCCTTTCTTTATTCGAACAAATGTTCGATTTAGAACAAGATTACGATAAAGCACCGACATCTTGTCAAGTCTTTTCTCAACACATTCGAAAATCTGTTTGGTTTTTCACAGATATTCGAATAAAGTTTCGATAAGGACAGTTAATCGACACCCTCCGACATTGAGTCAGAAATCGAGAAAACTGCAGAGAAAGGGGCACTATGTCAGAGAAAAACCGCAGAGCAGAGCACCTGAGCCCGGTTCAGGCACGCATTCTTGACTACATCATCCGTTTCAAGGATCAGCGCGGATATGCCCCATCGATGCGAGAAATCGCCGAAAACGTTGAACTAAAGGCCGTATCGAGCGTCAGCCACCAGCTGAACCAGCTCGAAAAGGCCGGATTCATTGACCTCAAAGACGGGCTCGCCCGCGGCATCCAGGTATTGATCGAGCCAGAGGGTCTCGAACGTGCCGAAAACGACACCCCAGCTCAATTTGGCGATGCGGCCCACGTTCCTCTAGTTGGAACCATTGCAGCCGGTGTGCCAATTACGGCCGAAGAGAACATCACCGAATACGTGCCGGTCCCAAGAACGCTAACCGGCAAGGGTGAGCTGTTCATGCTCGAGATCAAGGGTGACTCAATGATTGACGCCTCTATTGTCGAGGGCGACCTAATCGTTTGCCGCCAACAGAAGACCGCCGAGAACGGCGACATGGTTGCAGCGATGATTGACGGTGAAGCGACTTGCAAGATCTTCAAACAACGCGACGGCCACACCTGGTTGCTTCCGAGAAACTCTAACTACGAGCCGATTCCCGCAGACAACTGCGAGATTCTCGGCAAGGTAGTCACCGTTCTTCGCAAGGTTTAATTTCTAGCGACTAAACGGCGCTAACTCTGCGGCGAACTCTGGCGAGACCATTGCCTCAACGTGCGTGCCGTCTTCTTCATATTCGAGTTTGGTAATTCTCGAATTCAAATGCATGCGCGAAACTAAATCTCCGCGGCCATAAGGAATTACCAGACGAACAGAAACATTTGGTTCGGGCAACATGCTTGCGATCTTCGCTTCAAGTTCTGCAATGCCTTCTGCGGTTCGTGCAGACACCGCAATTGAGTTCGGCTCTAAACCTCGAAGCGCCATGCGCTGACCTTCATCAACCAAGTCGATTTTGTTGAAGACGATTAGCTCAGGAATATCACGAGCACCAACTTCGCCGATGACGTCGCGAACTGTTGCAATCTGGCTTGCCGGATCAGGATGAGAAGCGTCGACGAT
>JBEGTK010000150.1:0-2971 GCA_041179445.1 Actinomycetota bacterium
GGCTTCTCGTGGGCAACTCGCTCGGTTGGTTTCGTGCGCAAGCACATCCGCGCATTCAACATCGCCGGTGGCGTGCTTCTGATAATTCTCGGATTGCTTTTGGCAACCGGAGTTTGGAACACCGTCATCGAATATTTTCAGGTGGTGAACAGTGAGTTCTTCCCAGCGATCTAAATCAAGAGACGAAGTCATCGAGTCACCAGAGATTGGCATTCAAGGATGGGCGCGTTGGTTCTGGCGTCAACTTACTTCGATGCGCACGGCTTTGCTCTTGCTTTTGCTCTTGGCTGCCGCCGCGATTCCCGGATCTGTCTATCCGCAAAGAAGCGCAGACCCGAATGGTGTTACGGCATTCTTCGACAACGAACCAGAACTCGCAAAAATTCTTGACGCGTTTCAAATCTTCGATGTCTACACATCGACTTGGTTCAGCGCTATCTATATTTTGCTTTTCGTAAGTTTGATTGGTTGCGTTGTGCCGCGAACACGCGTGCACTACGACGCGCTTAGAGCTGCACCGCCGGCCGCGCCAAAAAATTTTGCGCGCATGCCCGCCAATAAGACCGTGAAGTCAAGAAGAGCAAACATCGTTTTGCTTGCAGAAAAGGTTTTGCGCAAGCAGGGCTATCGAGTTTCAACAACAAAGACTGCGGTCTCGGCAGAGCGCGGTTATCTTCGTGAAACCGGAAACCTGATCTTTCACTTCTCACTGATTGGCGTTTTGATTTCGGTCGGCATCGGCGGCGGTTTGAGTTACAGCGGTCAGCGCGTGCTCATCGAAGGCGAGACCTTCGTAAACAACCTCGCCGGCTATGACTCAATTTCGCCCGGCACGTTCTTCAACGAGAAGCAGCTAACCCCGTTCAGCGTGACCCTCGACAAGTTCAACGTGATCTTTGACATCAGAAACCAGACCAACATCGGCACCCCGCTCGACTTCAAGGCCAGCGTGACAAGCAAGGTTGGCTCAGAAGGCAAGCCGACCGCAGGGGTTATCCGAGTAAATGAGCCGCTAGAACTGCCAAACGCGAACCTTTACCTGACCGGCAATGGCTATGCCCCAGTAATCACGGTGCGCGATGCCGACGGCACCGTGTCTTTCTCGGGCCCGACCGCGTTCTTGCCGCAAGACAAGAACTACACCTCGCTCGGCGTTTACAAGCTGCCAGACGCCAAACCAAAGCAGTTTGGCATGATCTCGTTCTTCTACCCAACGGCAGAAGAGCTGAGCACCGGCGCTAAAACCTCGATTTTTCCGGACCCAATTAACCCGCTGCTGACCCTGAACGTCTATGAGGGCGACCTCGGGCTAGATGGCGGAGTTCCGAAGAACGTTTATTCGTTAGACATCTCAAAGATGAAGCAGGTCGCCGGCGGCAAG
This sequence comes from Actinomycetota bacterium, assembly GCA_041179445.1. Taxonomy (GTDB): domain Bacteria; phylum Actinomycetota; class Actinomycetes; order Actinomycetales; family Microbacteriaceae; genus Rhodoluna. The sequence goes on from JBEGTK010000150.1 coordinate 1,382, forward strand.
AGTGGAGTCAAGGGCATCGAGTTGCAAAAGGGCGAAACCGCCAAGTTGCCAAACGGCCTCGGCACCGTGAAATTCGAGGGCATCAAGCGCTTCATCTCGATGGACATCAGCTACAACCCCGGAGCGGGATTTATTCTGCTCTTCGCGTTGTTATCTCTCGGTGGGTTGGTGCTTTCGCTTTTGGTGCCACGCAGAAGAGTTTGGGTTCGCAAGACCGCAGATGGTTTTGAACTCGCAGCTTTGGCTCGTGGCGATGACCCAACTCTCGAAAAGATTATTGACGAACTAGCTATCGAAATTAAGAAGGCAAAACTTGAATAACGTAGTGCTCAACGAAAGTCTGTCGCTAACCTCGCGCTTGTTTATTTATGCTGCGATGGCGATTTATACATTTTCATTCTTGGCATATGTGTTGAACCTCTCGCGCCAAGCTAGCGAGAAGAAGGCAGTTCGAGCAGAGGCTTCGAAGTCTGAGCGCGTTGCGCTCATTTTGCTAATCGGTGCGGCAGCACTGCACACCGTCGGTGTTGTCATGCGCGCTATTTCTGTTTCACGTGTGCCATGGGGCAACATGTATGAGTTTGCAATCACCGGCAGCCTCGTGATCGTTTTCATCTTCATCGTCGCGCAGTTCATAATTCACGAAATCAAGTTCATTGCAATCTTGATCAGCGGCTTCGCACTGCTAACCCTTGGCGTTGCGACAAACAATTTCTATGTCGAAGTTGCATCGCTTATGCCAGCGCTGCAGAACTACTGGCTTTACATTCACGTGAGCGTCGCGGTTTTGGCGACAGCCTTCTTTAACATCGCAGCAGCGCTCTCGGTGGCATACCTGTTCAAGACCTCTGGCCTGATTGCAAAGAGCAAGAGCAAATTCTCGGCAGCCTTCAAGCGCGTGCTCGCGGTTTTGCCTGCCGAAAACAAGCTCGAAAAGTTGGCATACCGCTTCAACATCATCGGCTTCATTCTCTGGACATTCACCCTCATCGCCGGTGCCATCTGGGCCGAGCGCGCCTGGCACCGCTACTGGGGCTGGGACACCAAAGAGGTCTGGACCTTCATCATCTGGACTCTCTATGCCGGCTATCTGCACGCAAACGCAACCCGCGGCTGGTCTGGCAAGCGTTCGGCTTGGCTAGCACTAATCGGTTTCTCGGCAGTGATCTTCAACTTCACGATCGTGAATCTGTTCTTCAAAGGGCTGCACGTCTACAGCGGCCTGAAATAGAACTAGATCAGGTTGTAGCAGCGCTCGAGTCGAGCGCGCCACCAATCGGTTCGTTCTGAATCTGCGGCCAGCTGCGCGAGTTTAGTTTCGCTCGCAACCGCACGCTTTACATAGAGCAATCCGTTTTCTGCGATAAACGGCTCATCGCAAACATCATCGGCGAGCAGCGCAACTGTGCCGAGGCCTGCGTCGAAACTTTCAACATCGAGTGCTGCGGCAAGGTGCAAGCCCATTGAAATTCCCACGGATGTTTCGAGCGCACTCGAAACCGTAACCGGCAGTTTTGCTTCGCGCGTGATTTCTAGTGCCGAGCGAATGCCGCCGAGCGGTTGCGCTTTGATTACGAGCACATCGGCTGC
>JBEGTK010000151.1:0-2961 GCA_041179445.1 Actinomycetota bacterium
CAAAGTTTTTGGGTCAGTCAAACTTGTTCGTCGGAAAAGCCGAATCTCCTAACGCGGCAACTGTCGCTATTGATGTTGCCGGCAACAAGATTTCGGTTCCGAAAGAGCGTGCCGAGAAGCACACTGGAACAATCGCGATTGGCGTTCGCCCAGAGAAGGCTTTCTTTCACGAAGAGAAGCCAAACCTCGGCGCTGACCACAACCTCATCGGTCCTGGCGAGATTATCGACATTCGCTTCACCGGCGTCAGCAACCAGTATTTGATTGAGATTCCAAACGTCGGAAACGTCACAGTGTTCGCCCAGAACATTGGCAAGAGCCCGGTTATCGAGCTCGGTGCGCAGGTCTGGGTGAGTTGGAAAGTCGAGCACTCGTTCGGCCTAGCAGACCTACCTGAGGTCGCTGGCGAACACGAACCGGTCGCCTAACCATGGCAATCGCAGCATTCGGTCACTCTGGCGGCCCGAAGCCACACAAGGCTAGTTCGCCATCTAAGGGCAGCGCAAAAGTTGCGCTTCTGCTTCTCGCACCTGGCTTGCTCTACCTTGCGATTTTCTATGTGGCTCCGCTTTTCTCGCTGGTGCTCACTTCGTTGCAGACCATCGACTATTCGACCGGCATTCCGGTTTATCAATATGGCTTCGAAATCGGCAACTACGTCAATGTGATTAGCCAGTATGGCGAGCAGGTTGGCCGTTCGTTCATCTACGCATTCTTTGCCACGATTGCTGCGCTTTTGATCAGCTATCCGTTGGCTTATTTCATCGGTGTGAAGGCAAGACGATTCCCGTTGATCCAGAGCCTGATGCTCACCCTGGTTATTGCACCGTTCTTCATTTCGTTTCTCTTGAGAACCTTTGCCTGGAAGCAGATTTTCTCGAACGAATCATGGATAGTCACAACTCTGCAGAGCATCGGAGTTCTCGCGAGCGATCAGTATCTTGTCGGAACCCCGTTCTTGGTTATTTTCGGTTTGACCTATAACTTCATTCCGTTCATGACCTTGCCGCTTTACACAAGCCTCGAACGTCTAGACATTCGCTACCTCGAAGCTGGCGCAGACCTCTATGCAAACCCACGCAAGGTGTTTAGAAAAGTTACGCTTCCGCTCTCTATGCCTGGCATTGTTTCAGGAACCCTGCTGACTTTTATTCCGATTGCCGGCGACTATGTGAATGCATCCGGGTTGTTTCTCGGAAGCACGCAAACCTCGATGCTCGGAAACGTGGTTGAGTCGAAGTTCTTGAAGAGCTATGACTACCCAACGGCATCGGCGCTCTCGGTTATTTTGATGGGCGCGATCATGCTGCTCGTCACGTTCTATGTTCGCAAGAGCGGAACGGACGACCTGCTATGAGAAAGTTTTCATTCGGCAAATATGCGCTTCCGGTTTATGCCGTTCTTGCATTTACCTATCTGCTCATTCCAATTGCCTTCACGTTTGTGTTCTCGTTTAACGATTACCGCCGCAGCAACATCGCCTGGCGCGGTTTCACCTTTGATAACTGGACTAGCGTCTGCGAGGCGCAGGGTGTGTGTGCTGCCTTTGGCACGTCTATCTCGATCGGCCTGATTTCAACGGTTATTGCGACAACCCTCGGCACCATGATCGCTATTGCCTTGGTTCGCTACCGATTCAAGTTTCGTTCGGCAGTCAGCCTGTTGCTGTTCTTGCCTATGGCAACGCCTGAGCTCGTGCTCGGTGCTGGCTTGGCAGCGCAGTTCTTCAACTTCGGAACCGAGATGGGCTTCACGACCATCGTCATCGCTCACGTGATGTTCTGCCTCAGCTTCGTTGTGGTCACGGTTAAGGCACGTGTTGCCAGCCTCGACCCTGCGCTTGAAGAGGCGGCGACTGACCTCTATGGTTCACCAAGCCAGGTCTTCTGGAAGGTCACTTTTCCGCTATTGCTACCTGGCATCATGGCCGCGGCATTGCTTGCTTTCGCGCTGAGCTTCGATGACTTCATCATCACTTATTTCAACTCGGGGCCAACCGAGACTTTTCCTAAGTTCGTTTACACCGCTGCATCAAAGGGTCTTCCTGGTGAAGCTAACGTGATCGGCATCGGAGTGTTCTTGCTTGCCATCGCAATCGTGCTGATGATTCAGATTCGCTCGTCGATCAAGGCCAAGCGTCTAGCTTCGGTTAAGTAGTTTCGATCTGCTCAACTTTTGAGCGTGTCAAAAGGCGCATAACTCTCGGATAAATGAACCGCGCGAAGAATGCGGTGAAGGTGCCGATTAGTGAACCAAAGAAAAGGTAGGCCGGCAACCAACCAAGTTGAAGAATTTGACTGATAGTTGCGAAGGTCAAAATAAAACTAACTGCGATTGCTGCGATTCCAATTAGCAAATAAATTGACGCACTTGATGCGGTTGATGCGTCGGGCTTAACGAGCCAACGCTCAACCGGATAGGCGACTACGAAGATAGCGACCACAATGATTACTTCGCTGTATGCAACCAGAACCATTGCGCTTAAGAGCCAGCCGCCCAAATTGGACTGCACATCACTTCTCTGCAGTGCAGAAACGGCCGCCCAAAGCAGGAAGGGCGAGAACACCACGTTCGAAGAGATTAATGCGGCAGCGAACCTGCGCCAAAAAGATTCAGGTTTTTGCATATTACAGCGAAGCGATTCCAGCGGCTAGAACGTCGATTGCTTCGTTCAACTGCGCGTTGGTGATGGCTAGCGGTGGCAAGAAACGAATTACGTTTCCGAAGGTTCCTGCGTTCAGCACGAGAACACCGTTCTGGTGGCAGAACTTCACAACTGCGTCTACAGCTGCAGAGTTCGGGTTCAAGGTGCCAGGCTCAACGAACTCGATTGCGATCATTGCGCCGCGGCCACGAACTTCTCTCGGATTAGTTCAGATGACTCGAAAGAAGCTCGGCATCGGGCTGCTCGAAGCATTCAGCGAGCCTTGTGAAGCTTGTGCCTCTCGCGGTGTCATCGTG
>JBEGTK010000152.1:0-2933 GCA_041179445.1 Actinomycetota bacterium
GCCTGGCTGCATGCCGCCGCGTACCGCTGGCGCATTCGCACCGCCTACCAGCCGAGCATCGCGACCCTCGCCGTGGGCAACCTTCACGTGGGCGGAACGGGCAAAACCCCACTGAGTTTGTGGCTGATGGAGCAGCTTCACCAGCGCGTTGAGCCGGTGTACTACGTTAGCCGGGGCTACGGACGGCGCACCAAGGAGGTGCGCGAAGTAGTACTCGAGGACGCCCCAGAAAACGTGGGCGACGAAGCGCTCATGGTGCGCCAGCACTTTGGCCACAGTACCGACGTTCACGTGGTCGTCGCCCACCAGCGCACAGAAGCGCTCAAGCGCTTGGGTCGCGACATCGAGGGCACCGGCCCTTCAAAGGCTTACCTTGCCACCATGGATCGCGAGGCAGGTTTCTGGGATTACCTCATTTCGCCTTCGGCATTCTGCACCGAGATTTTTCCGGGAGCATTCAACTACCGTGGCGAAATTATTGAAACCGGATACCCCCGCAACGACCGCCTAACCAAAACCACTTCAACCGAGCGACAGGCGATTCGCGAAAAGATTGGTGTTGCCGACCCGAGCACAATCATCGTCATGTATGCACCAACCTGGCGCGACTATAACCGCAGCGCAACGGGCAACTGGCAATCAGTTAACTTCATGGATGAAAACATTGAACTGCCCGAAGGCTTTCAAATGATTTATCGCGGGCACACAAACACCCACGCCGCACACAAAGACGGCGTAGCTGGCAGGGCTATCGATGTGACGATGTATCCGGATGTCACCGAACTCTATTTGGCTGCAGACGTCATGATCACAGATTTCTCTTCGGTGATGTTCGACTACACCGTCACCGGAAAACCGATTTTGTTCTTGGCACCCGACCTCGAGCGTTACCGAGCAGAGCGCGGTTTCTACTTTGACTTTGAGAACACCTCACCTGGCCCAATTCTGACCTCTGACGATGAGGTTCTTCAGGCTCTAGGCCGCATCGAGCAGGTCAGCAAGCTATACGAAAAGCGCTATCGCGAATGGCAAAAGAAGTTCAACTCACTCGAAGACGGCGGCTCTGCAAAGCGCGTGGTTGCTAGGGTTTGGGGCTAAACGCAATGTCAAACCTGATTGCAAAACTGCGCAAGATTCTGGGCAGTGGCTTCGTGCCAGCGGCCTACTACCTCGTGATGCGTCTGATTTGGTGGGTGCTGTTCAAGACTCGCAAACACGACGAAACCGCGCCTAAGGTAACGGTGGTTATTCCGGTTTATAACGTCGAGCAATATCTAGCTGACTGCCTGCGCAGCGTTCGTTCGCAGGGCTATTCAAACTTTGAAATCATCGCGGTCAACGATGGCGCAACTGATCGCTCTGCCGAAATCTTGCAGCAGTTTGCATCGACAACCTCGAACCTGCGAATTGTGACTCAGCACAACCAGGGCTTGGGTGCTGCGCGCAACAGCGGCGTGAAAGCAATCACCGAAACCGACTACCTGATGTTTCTCGACAGCGACGACCTTTTGCCTGCCGGTGCGATAGCTCGCTTTGTCGAGCAGGCACAAAAGACAGAGAGCAAACTGGTCGTTGGCAAAGCGGTTTGTTTCTATGGTGTGCGCTATTTCGATCGCACCTCGACTGCCAAATTCTTTAGATCAAACCTTGAGCAAACCGATCTGAACTCGCACCCAGAATTCTTGGGCGATGCAACAAGCTGGAACAAGCTTTATGACTTCGACTTTTGGCAAGAGCACAAACTGGCGTTTCCGGTTGGGGTTGCATACGAAGATATGACTTTGGTCTGCACTGCCTATTTGGCTGCCAAGAAGTTTGACGTGCTCAAGACCAAGAGCTACTTCTGGCGAGTGAGAGCAGAGGGCGAATCGCTATCGAAGCGAACTCGCGAACTAAAGTCGCTTCAAGACCGACTTCTTTCGATTGATCAAATCAGCAAACTTCTCGAACTTGCCAATCGCAAGGGCCTAATCGAGAAGCACGTTATCGAGAGTTATCAAGCCCGTGTGATTTCAATGGACCTTCAACTATTCGCCCCAGCGATCGCAGAGACCGACGAAGAGTTCTTCACCGAATTCAAAACTCGCGTTTCTAAGATATTGGCTTCGGCAGACGAGTCGGTTTGGGCAAACGCAACGGGCAAGCATCGCGCTGCTGTCTGGGCGGCTATCCATGGAAATCGCGACCAAACCATCAAGCAGCTGCAGTCATAGTCGCAGAAACCTCACAGCCTCAAATCGGCCGGCTTTAGAGGTGCCAAAGTTAGGCTTAAGACACCTAACTGGAGGCCAAAAATGAAGAAAATCGCGGCAATTATCGCCTTTTCAGCCCTCACCCTAAGCCTCTCTGGCTGCGCGCTGCTCTACCCGAACTGGGGAACGACGCAGAACCCGAGCACAAGCCAGAGCGCCGAGCCAAGCGAGTCTGCCAGCGCATCTGAGACCCCTAGCGCAAGCGCTTCGACCAAGCAGCCAGCGACCGTGCAGATTGACCAGGCCTCTGTCGATGCAACCAGCGGTTATCTGAGCGTTGTCGCCCAGGTCACAAACTTCAACGAAGATGGCGGCCAGTGCACTCTCACTGTTCAGGCCGGCACTCAAACCAAGAAGCTCACCGTCAAAGCAGAAGCTAATGTCACGAGCACCCAGTGCTTTCCGATGGAGCTTTCGCTCACCGGATTGCCAAAAGGAACAGCTCTCGTGACCGTCAGTTATGACTCTGCAGAACGTGCCGGAGTCTCTGCTGGCCAGTCTGTGGTTATTCCGTAACAGATGTCATCACGCATAAATCGCTTTCTCGCGCTAGCAACGACAGTGTTGCTAGTGCTGGTTGGCATTTCTGCGATCGATTCAAAGAACGAGGCAACGGCTGCTGACGCATCGCGTTTCGACCCGGGGCTCATTATTAGCGATAGCGTTTTTTATGACTTCGGC
>JBEGTK010000153.1:0-2913 GCA_041179445.1 Actinomycetota bacterium
AAGGCACCACCCAGATTCAAAATCCGGGGACTTAGCTCAGTTGGTAGAGCACCTGCTTTGCAAGCAGGGGGTCAGGGGTTCGACCCCCCTAGTCTCCACAATCGAAATGCCTCCCTTCGGGGAGGCATTTTGCGTTTGCGTCGACTAGGGGCCCTCGCACTATGTGCTGGCTATTCAAGTGACGAGGCTCGTTCGAGCAACTCAACCCAAGTTTGAGGTGGGTGTCCGCTGTCGAGCATCTGTTTGAAAACCAGATAGGCGTCATCCTTGGATTCGTAGGCGCGAAGACTTTGGTCGTCGTTCACCCAGCAGAAAATGATGATCTTCGATTGGGAATCGAATCTGAAGAACAGTCGGTATTGCTGCAAGAACTTGGCCCTAAACCAGTGGCGGTTCTCAGGGCCTAACGTGTTGCCAAGCTTGAACTGAAGGCCGTTTGGATCCGAAGGTATGACCTCTTTGATCAGCTTTCGGATTGCAAGCAAACGTTTGGTCGGAGCCTTGGTTTGAAAAGAGTCGGGGTGCTTTTGCTTGAGAGCACGAACCTGATTTTCGAGCGTGGCTAGTTGATCTATGAACAGCGGGTCAGCGAGCAATAGCCAACCGTTTATTCGCTCGAGATCACTCGCCATCTGCGCTTAGGGCCTCGTCAAGGTCAACATCGTGGTCGCTAAGCAACTCATCGAGTTGCTGCAGATATGATCTTGTGATCGGCTGCAAGCGACCTGGATTCTCGATGATTTGAGTCTCGAGGAATTGTAAGAAACTGCCAACAGCCGGGTCGGAACGAGATTCCTCACGCGAGAGAAGCACATCGCCGGATTCGAGAATTGTGTATGCGAGGCGGTCGCGCTTTTGTAAGTTGAGGGTCTGTCTGACCGCTTCAGGAACCGTAGTTTGATACCGATCGGTTAAAGTCGAACTTGTCTGGTTTGCCTTCATACCGCCAAGGTAATGCATTGCATTACCTGTGTCAATGAATTCGCCCGTCCGAATTCACCCTCTCGTGCCTTCGTTACCCGCTTCGCTAAACTTGAGGCATGACTAACACTTTCGCTGGCAAGCACGCTTTCATCTCGGGTTCATCACGCGGCATTGGGGCGCAGGTTGCCACCATGTTGGCGGCACAGGGCGCAACCGTTGCAATCAACTACCGCGATAAGGCTGCTCGTGCACAGAAGGTTGCTGACGCGATCATCGCAGATGGCGGCAAGGCGATTGTTGTTGGCGCAGACCTAACCGACTACCCAAGCATTGATGCATTGGCCGAAACCCTAAAATCAGAGTTCGGCGGCCTAGACCTTTTGGTGTTGAACGCATCTGGTGGCATGGAGACCGGCAAGGGCGAAGACTATGCAATGGTTCTAAACCGTGATGCACAGCTCAACTTGGTTAAGACCGCGCTGCCATTGCTAAGCGCTGGCTCGCGCATCGTGTTTGTCACCAGCCACCAGGCACACTTTATTCGCGAAACCCCAACCATGCCTGAGTATGTTCCGGTCGCACTTTCTAAGCGTGCGGGCGAAGACGCACTTCGCGAACTGATTCCTGAGCTAACCGCTAAGGGCATTGAATTTGTTGTAGTTTCGGGCGACATGATCGAGGGCACCATCACCGCGACCCTGCTTGACCGCCTAAACCCAGGCGCAATCGATGCTCGCAAAGAGGCTGCCGGCAAGCTTTACAACGTTGAAGAGTTCGCTGCCGAGATCGTGAAGGCAGCATCGGCACCGGTGCCAGCGAACAACACCGTGCTAATCGGCGACACCAGCTCTTTCACCCAGGGCTAGTCGCTCAGGCGAATTACAAAAACGCGAAAGGGCGAGCATGTCGATGTTTGGCCAGTCGCACTCGTCGGCTCAACATGCTTCGCAGCACACCAACGCCGAGAAATACGATGAATACCGTCGCGGGCACGACCACATTGCCAAGAACATCGCCGATTTGATGCAGGCTGGCAAACCCATTGATGACACGGATGTGCAGCTGTGGATCGGCAAGCACTACGAATTCGTTTGCCAGTTTTGGACTCCGAACAAGCTGGCATATAAGTCTTTGGCGCTCACCTATGTAATGGACCCAGCGTTCAAGGCGACCTATGAGGCATATGCCGAAGGGCTTGCCAAATACATTCAAACCGCCATCAACATTTGGGCCGAAGCAAACCTAAAGTAGTCTCGAAGCATGGGCGACGATCAGTACTTGGTGCTTTTCACGGTGATGAGTTTCACCGTGCTTAGCGCTGGCTCGATTGTGCTTAGCCTGATGACCCGTCTGGGTCGCGGCAACCGAGTGTTTGCCCTAATCATGGCAATCTTCAGCATTGTCATGGGTGCATACATGTGGTTTGAATTCGCGCCTGAGGGTCTATTCATTGCGATTCTTGGCCTTGTCGCCCTGGTGCTTGCCATTTTGCCGGGTCGAAAGAAAAACTCGGATGAGTAAAGACAACCGCGATAAGAACGGACGCCTGAAGCGGGCCGTGAATGAGATGCCGGCCGACGTGAAGTTGGCGCTTGAGCAGCGAGCACTGCGAGCGGACTATGACCACCGCCCCGCTTATCAACGCAACGACTACCTGAGCTGGATTATTCGCGCGAGCCGCCCAGAGATTCGCCTCAAGCGCTTGAATCAAATGCTCGACGAACTCGACAAGGGCGGCGTTTACATGCGTATGGATCACCCGGCTTCTAAAAAATAAGCCGCAGGCGAGGCATGGCAGAATAGAGGCATGACTGCACACACTTCAGTAGCGACCATCAACACCAACCATGGCGCCATCAAAATCAACCTTTTCGGCAACCACGCCCCTAAGACTGTCGAGAACTTCGAAGGTCTAGCAACTGGTTCAATCGAGTGGCGCGACCCACGCACCGGCGACAAGCAGGTCGGCAAGCCGCTATACAACGGCGT
>JBEGTK010000154.1:0-2897 GCA_041179445.1 Actinomycetota bacterium
CAAGCGAGAATTCAATGCCGAGGATCGACATCATGGTGAAACCCAGGGTCGCGTTGATGAGCGCGATGGTGACCTGGCCCATAACGTAGCGGCCCACCGAGCCAGCGATTTGTTCGGCTAGGTTCGAGAACGTGTCTCGCTTGGTAGCCGGAACCAGCGAGTAGATCCACTGCTTGAGTCTCGAGAGTGATGACATGAAATAGAGGCTCAGAGTCACCACAATCAAGGCACCGAAGAAGCCGTTGAATACACTTAGGCCAACCTGCACGACACCGCCGACCATCGACGGCCAGTTGCTGCTGTCGGTTAGATAAACGGATGCTTCGTCGATCGCGTTGCTCACCGAGCCGCCGAACTGCTGATCAAGGCTTGCGACTAGCTCTAAGTCTTTGACCGAGCTGAGCAGGTTTGGGGCGCTCTCGATGAAATGGCCGGTTTGTTCGATTACCAGCGGCAGGATTGACCAAATCAGGGTCGCTAGCACGGCGGTGAGAGCGCCGACCACTGTAGCGATGGCGAAGCCTCGTTTGAACTTAAGTTTGCGCTCGATGAATGAAACGATCGGCTCTAGACCTAGTGCGATAAATAGCGCGAGTGCCACATAGGTGACCACACTGGCAAGAGTGAGAAACGCATTGCCGAGTGCGATCGAAGTCAAAACACCGAGACCGCCCAGAAGGCCGAACTGAAACGCGTTGCTTATGCGAAGGTTCTTGTTATCCATTGCGGTCTCCCAGCGTTTTTAGAGAAGCTTTTAGTCTCTGGTTAGATTCTGCTCTGCGTTATCAACAACGGCACGTAGGTTGTGCAGATACTGTGCAACGGCTTCACGTTCGACATTCAGTTTTGCGATCTTGCCTTTGAGTTTGTGCAGCTCTTTAGCGGCGTGGGCTTGTGCTTCAGAGAGGATGCTTCGAGCCTCACTTTCGGCGGCCAGCAAAATGGCCTCGGCCTTTTCTCTCGCCTCATCGCGGGTTCGCTTCGTGTGTGCTTTGGCCGCGGCCTCGAGCGTCTCAGATTCGAGTTTGGCTGCGTTCGCGCGAGTTCTCGCCTGCGCAAGCATCGCGTTCGCCTCGTCGAGGTAGCGCTGAGTCGCCGCAACGGCCTCTTGGTGTTTGCGAAGGTACTCGGCCTCTGCTTCCGCACGGCGACCGGCTAGTTCGAGGTCTAAATCAATTCGGAATTGTTCACTCACCAAATCTTCTGCGGCACGAACGTTAACTTCCTTATTCAGTTTGCGGAATTCAACCAGGCGCTGTTCGCTCAGTTTGCGGGCAACCTCGGTCTTCATGGTTTCGGTTTCGCGCTTGACTGTGGCGCGAAGCTTGGCAGCTTCGGTAGCAATGTTTCCGCGAATCGAACCAGCCTCACGTGTCGCTTCATCAATCAGGTTGGCCGCTTGCTGGCTGGCCTCTCTGAGTGTTTCGTCATAGTCGGCTTTGGCTTGCGACTGCAGGCGTTCAGATCGTCTCTGAGCCTCGGAAACCAGCGAGTCGTAATAGTTCTTTGCTTCTTCACGGAGAGTAGCAAGTTCATCTTCTAGATCAGCCAGGATTCGAACGCGCTCCGCTTCGGCATCGGCAACGATTCGCAGTGACTGCTCTTCAGCGGTACTCAGAATAAGAGCGGCTCGAGTGCCCACCGAAGCGTAGTTCGGGGCTTCGCTTTCGTCGAGGCGGGCTTGAAGTGAGTCAACGATTTCGGTTTTCTCACGTAGTTCTGAGACCAGCTGTGCGTTGATGCCGTTGATCTGCATCAATTCTTTACGCAGGATGCGAATGGCTTCATCCACAGCTTCGCGGTCGTAGCCGCGCATTGCTGTTGCAAATTCGCTCTGGTCTGCGTTCAAGAGACACTCCTAGATGTTTTGCGTAGAATGAGAAGGCTGGTCTAAACCACAAGTTTACCCCGATTGGATAGTGATGCGCCTTATCATCTCGGTCGCGCTCTACCTTCTCGCGCTCTCCCTGATTCTGCTAGGTATCGCCGAACGCACCGTTTGGGCACCTCAAGATTCCAAGGACATTTCGGTATCGATCGCCAGCCCCAAACCACTGTTGGTCGTGCCTCACGACATTTTGAAACTAAACCCTGGCCAACCGATCGTTACCGTTGAAGGCCCAGGGCGGGTTTACGTGGCAACCGGTCGCGAAGCCGACATCACCGCGTGGGTTGGTGGGTCGAGCAGGACCTTGGTCACCTATGACAAGCAGTCGAAGAAGCTCTCTACCGCAGACGTAACCGGTCTTCTCCCATCGACTAACCCAAACGGATCCGACCTTTGGCGCACTGAGCGATCCGCAAACTCAGAGGTTGCAGTCAAGGTCTTAACGGCCGACGAAAACGCATTAATCATTGCGAGCGACGGCTTGGCGGCAGCGCCAAATAAGGTGACCATCAAATGGCACCAGGATTACGACCTAACGCCATCTAACGTCTTGATCAACTCTGGTCTGGCTATGCTCGTGGTCACACTCATTTACAACTTCTTGGTATTCCGAAACATGCGCAATTCGCGTCGTCCGCGTAGAAGGCTTCCCAAGGCACCCCAGGGTCCGAGGTCTCGCCCGAAGCGTCGTGGTTCGTCGCTTCCTCCAAGAGGTCGCCGTTCGGCCAGAAGAACCTTCGCAGTGGTTCCAGCTTCGCTTCTCGCCATCTCTTTGGTTACCGGTTGCACGCCGGCATCCCAATCGGTAACGCCAACCCCGAGCACTACTAAGACCAACATTGCCGCGCAGCCGGCAGCGCTTCAAATTGGTCAGATTCGAAGAATTGTCACCGCGATTTCGCGCCTTGCCAAGAGTGCCGATCAAGCAAACTCGGTAACCCAACTACTTCCTCGCTTCGCAGGGCCAGCGCTGGAAATGCGTGACGCCGCGTACGGACTTTTGAAGAAG
>JBEGTK010000155.1:0-2894 GCA_041179445.1 Actinomycetota bacterium
AAGGTGCCATGGTGGCGCAAGGGCAAGTCGACAGACCCAGCCTTCGACAACGCGCTCGTTGCAGACGACCAGGCCGAAGACAACGTCGATGCGTTTGACTCGCTCTTCGGGCAGCCAACCGAGCTCGATGTGCCGTCGGTTGACACCTTCGAGCCTGAGCCAGCTACCGAGCCAATTGCGGTGGTTGCCGAGCCTGCAACCGGGGCAATCGAAACAGTTGAAACCGCGGCAACACCGGCAGAAGCGCCTAAGCCCATGCGACTCAAGCCTTATGTCTTGCCGTCAAATGACCTTCTCACGCCGGGCACCCCGCCTAAGGCGAAGACTGCAGCAAACGACGCAATCGTTGCTTCAATCGACAGCGTTTTCAACGAGTTCGACGTGTCTGCAAAGGTGGTCGGCTTCTCGCGTGGCCCAACAGTTACCCGCTACGAGGTTGAGCTTGCAGCCGGTGTAAAGGTCGAGGCCGTAACTCGTTTGAGCAACAACATCTCATATGCGGTGGCTAGCAACGAGGTGCGAATCCTTGCCCCGATTCCTGGCAAGTCACTCATCGGAATCGAGATTCCGAACACAGATCGCGAAATCGTTTCGCTAGGTGACGTGCTTCGCTCACCGGTTGCAAAACAGAGTTTGCACCCGCTGACCATTGGCGTCGGAAAAGACGTTGAAGGTGGTTTCGTGGTCGCCAACCTCGCCAAGATGCCTCACCTCTTGGTCGCTGGTGCCACCGGTGCCGGAAAGTCGAGCTTTATCAACTCGATGATCACTTCGATCTTGATGCGAGCTAAGCCTGCTGAAGTTCGAATGATTTTGGTCGACCCGAAGCGCGTTGAGCTCGCGGCATACCAGGGTGTTCCGCATTTGATTACGCCGATTGTTACAGACGCCAAAAAGGCAGCCGAAATTTTGCAGTGGGTCGTAAAAGAGATGGACTCTCGCTACGACGACCTCGCTTCGTTCGGCTTCAAGCACATCGATGATTTCAACCGAGCCATCGTTGCCGGCGAAGTCAAACTTCCTGAAGGCAGCGAACGCAAACTGCAGCCATACCCATACCTGCTAGTTGTCGTCGACGAGTTGGCCGACCTCATGATTGTTGCTCCGCGCGATGTTGAAGACTCAATCGTGCGAATCACGCAGCTTGCTCGCGCATCTGGCATTCACTTAATCTTGGCAACCCAGCGACCATCGGTCGATGTCGTCACCGGATTGATCAAGGCAAACGTGCCGAGCCGACTTGCATTCTCGGTTTCGTCTGTCACTGACTCGCGAGTCATCCTTGACCAACCTGGTGCAGAGAAACTCATCGGCCAGGGTGACGCCTTGTTCTCACCAATGGGAACCAACAAGCCAATTCGCGTTCAAGGCGCTTGGCTTGCCGAGAGCGAACTTCAGGGAGTTGTCGAGCACGTCAAGGCGCAGATGAAGCCTGAATACCGCGAAGACGTGAACGAGGTTAAGGCTGCTCGTGGAGTGGTCGATGCAGACATCGGCGATGACCTCGAGGTCTTGCTGCAGGCTGCCGAGTTGATCATCAACTCGCAGTTCGGCTCAACCTCAATGCTTCAGCGCAAGCTTCGAGTTGGCTTCGCCAAAGCCGGACGACTCATGGATCTGCTCGAGTCGCGAAACATCGTTGGCCCGAGCGAGGGATCAAAAGCTCGCGAAGTAATGGTTCGACCAGAAGAGCTCGGCACTGTGCTTGCCCAGCTTCGCGGTGAGCCTGGCGCTAAGGCAACCCCTGCCGTGGTTCAAGCAGCACGCGAAATCGAATCAGAACAACCCGGATTCGAAGCTCTCGCTGCCGGAGATCCGGCCAACTTCATCGCTCGTGCAAACGACGACGATGAAGATGATCCCGATGAAGATGCTTGGCAGTTGACGGGTCGCCAGTAGTGGCTTCGAAACTTAATCTGCCAAACACCATCACAATCGCACGCATTGCGGTCGCGCCGATTTTCATCGCACTGCTTTTTGCATCGCCAGAAAAAACCAGTCTGCAACGATGGCTTGCGCTGATTCTCTTTGTGCTTGCCATTTCGACAGACGGCATCGACGGCGCAATCGCACGCAAGCGCAACCTTGTAACCAATCTCGGAAAACTCCTTGACCCAATCGCAGACAAAGCTCTGATCGGTGGCGCGTTGGTTGCGCTCTCGATTCTCGGCGAGCTCAGCTGGTTTATCACCGGCGCTATTTTGCTTCGCGAATTTGGAATCACTATCTACCGACTCATTGTTGCAAAGCGCCGAGTCTTGGCAGCCTCTGGTGGCGGAAAATTCAAGACCATCATCCAGTCGATTGCACTTGGCTTTTTGGTTTCACCACTCGACACATACTTTCCGTGGCTAATTCCGGTCGAAATGATTTTGATTTACTTGGCGCTGTTCACGACAATCATCACCGGTCTTCAATACGTTGACGCCGAGTTGAAACTTCGCAAATGACCACCAACGTCTTCGCCGACAACCTTGTCGAACTCGAAAGTCGCAATCTAAAACTTGCAATCGCAGAATCACTCACCGGCGGTGAAGTGAGTTCGAAGTTTGTGGCCGTCGAAGGTGCATCGCGGGTTTTGCTCGGTGCCGTGGTTGCTTATCAAGATGCGATCAAAGAACGAATGCTCGATGTTGCAGCAAATCTTCTGGCAGCCAGGGGAGCGGTGAGCGCAGAGGTCGCCATCGCGATGGCTGCCGGTGCACGCGAGCACTTTGCCCATGCCGCCAACGTGCCAATCGAGCAGGTTGTGGCAATTTCTACAACCGGCGTGGCCGGCCCAGATGCTCAAGGATCGATTGCTGCCGGCACGGTGTTTGTTGCTCTGCACGCGCCCCAAATCGAGCCGAAGGTTTCCGAATTTCACTTCGAAGGCGATCGAACTCGGGTTCGCG
>JBEGTK010000156.1:0-2893 GCA_041179445.1 Actinomycetota bacterium
TCAAACACATTGACGAAAAAGATGGCGTCGGTCACGCATTCTCGGTTAGCGGGCTCTACCGCGTCGATGGCGGTTGGGAGTCGCTCACAGAGCGAATCCGTGAAATCTTCGACGAGGTCGATGAAGCGATTGCTGGGGGAGCAACCTACCTGATTGTCAGCGACCGCGACAGCAACCGGGAACTCGCTCCGATTCCTTCGCTGCTTCTTACCTCTGCAGTTCACCACCACTTAATTCGCTCAGGCAACCGAACCAGAGTCGGTCTTGTCGTCGAAGCCGGTGACGTGCGTGAAGTGCACCACGTTGCGGCCCTTATTGGTTATGGCGCCGCCGCCGTGAACCCATACCTCGCGATGGAATCTGCTGAGCAGATGGTGAAGAGCGGCCAATTGGTTGGCGTCACTATCGAACAAGCTTCGAAGAACCTCATCTATGGTTTGGGCAAGGGTGTTCTGAAGATCATGTCGAAGATGGGAATCTCAACGGTCTCTTCTTATGCCGGCGCACAGGTGTTTGAAGCGATTGGTTTGAGCCAAGAATTCATCGACACCTATTTCACCGGCACCACCAGCCAACTTGGCGGAATCGGCATCGAGGTAATTCACCAAGAAATTCTTTCTCGTCACTCAAGTGCTTATCCGATTGACATTGCAACTAACCCTCACGAGACACTCGAAACCGGTGGCGAATATCAGTGGCGCCGCGAAGGGCCGCCACACCTGTTCAACCCAGAGACAGTGTTCAAGCTTCAGCACTCGACTCGCACAAAGCGCTACGACATCTTCCGCGAGTACACAAAGGCGATTGACGACCAGGCCGAAAACCTAATGACGCTTCGCGGTTTGTTCACATTGCGTGAGGGTCTTCGCCCTGCCGTGCCAATCGACGAGGTCGAACCGGTTTCGTCAATCGTCAAGCGCTTCTCGACGGGCGCGATGTCTTACGGCTCTATCTCTAAAGAGGCTCACGAGACTCTGGCAATTGCGATGAACCAACTCGGCGCGAAGTCAAACACGGGCGAGGGTGGCGAAGACGTAGAACGCTTGCTCGACCCAACTCGTCGCAGCGCGATCAAGCAGGTTGCCTCTGGGCGTTTTGGTGTAACCAGCATGTACCTGACCCACGCAGATGACATTCAGATCAAGATGGCTCAAGGCGCAAAGCCTGGTGAAGGTGGCCAGCTGCCGCCGAACAAGGTTTATCCATGGATCGCTCGCACTAGACACGCAACACCTGGTGTCGGACTAATCTCGCCGCCGCCACACCACGACATTTATTCAATCGAAGACCTAAAGCAATTGATTTTCGACTTGAAGCGAGCAAACCGCGCCGCTCGCGTGCACGTGAAGCTGGTTTCGCAGGTTGGCATTGGAACTGTTGCGGCGGGAGTTGCCAAGGCAAAGGCCGACGTAATTTTGGTTTCTGGCCACGACGGTGGCACCGGTGCATCACCGCTCAACTCTCTGAAGCACGCGGGAACACCTTGGGAGCTCGGGCTAGCCGAGGCGCAGCAGACTCTTATGGTCAACAACCTAAGAGACAGAGTCTCGGTTCAGGTTGACGGCCAGATGAAGACCGGTCGCGATGTTCTAATCGCAGCACTTCTTGGCGCTGAGGAATATGGCTTCGCAACCGCGCCGCTCGTAGTTGAGGGTTGCATTTTGATGCGCGTCTGCCACCTAGACACCTGCCCGGTTGGCGTAGCAACGCAGAACCCTGTTTTGCGGTCACGCTTCACAGGCAAAGCAGAGTTTGTAGTGAACTTCTTCGAGTTCTTGGCCCAAGAGGTTCGTGAATATCTGGCAGCTCTAGGGTTCCGTTCACTTGACGAAGCAATCGGCAGAAGCGAATTCATCGACGTCAATCGCGCTATTACGCACTGGAAGGCCGATGGCCTTGACCTCAGCCCGATTCTCGCTGCACCTGCTGTAGCTGCAGACGCGGCACGCAGAAGAATGACGGTTCAAGACCACGAGCTCGAGAACCACTTTGACCACAAGTTGATTGCATCTTTGAACTCTGCTCTCGAAGACGCAAAGCCCACTGAGGTTGCTTTCGACATCACTAACGTTGATCAAGCCGTTGGCACCATGCTCGGAAACGAGCTAACCAAGCGATACGGAGCCGAAGGCCTTGCCGATGGCACGATCACTATCAACTTGACCGGTTCAGCTGGTCAGTCTTTCGGTGCGTTTGTGCCACGAGGAATCAAGCTAGCGCTAGAGGGTGACTCAAACGATTATGTCGGCAAGGGTCTTTCTGGTGGAACGATAACAATCAGACCAAACCGCGCGAGCGTCTTTGCAGCCGAAGAGAACATCATCGCCGGAAATGTGCTCGGCTATGGAGCAACCAGCGGCACCATGCTTCTTCGCGGAATTGTCGGTGAGCGATTCTTGGTTCGAAACAGTGGTGCTACCGCGGTAGTCGAGGGAGTGGGCGATCACGCACTCGAATACATGACCGGTGGTTGCGCGGTAATTCTCGGCCAAACCGGAAGAAACCTCGGCGCTGGAATGTCTGGCGGTGTCGCCTATGTCTATCGACTTCGCGCAGATCACATTAACCGTGAGGCCCTTGAAGCAAAAGACCTGCACATCGGTGAACTTGAAGCCGAAGATCTGGCCCGACTTCGTTCTCTGCTAGAGCTTCACGTTGCAGAAACACAGTCGTCACTAGCAACATCGATTCTCGAAAGCTTCGAAGTCGAATCGAAACACTTCACTCGTGTCTTGCCAAGCGACTATGCGGCTGTTCAAAAGATTCGCCAGCAGGCACTAGAACATGGCAATGACCCAGACGGCGAAGAAGTTTGGAAGCAAATCTTGGAGGTAACCAATGGCTGACCCTAGAGGCTTTCTAAAAGTTACCGAGAGAGAGACTGCAGAGCGTC
>JBEGTK010000157.1:0-2890 GCA_041179445.1 Actinomycetota bacterium
CTCGGGTGAACTGCTTGAGCGAACCGGTAGCCACAATGGTCAGGCCGCTGAATCTGCCGTCGACAACGACTGCCGCGCCTGGGCCGGCATGCCCCTCAATGGCAAGCACCACCCCAGCCTTGCGCCATGATTCGATGATTTCTCGATGCCAGTCAATTGAGATCCAGTCTTTGATCGAAGAAGCGAGCGTTGCGCCGACGCCCTCAACCTGGCTGAGATCTTCTTCGCTCGCCGCAAAGATTGCATCTAACGAGCCAAAGTGATTTGTCAGCGACCTCGCAGCTACCGGGCCAACGTGACGAATGCCTAGAGCAGTCAACACGCGCCAAAGTGGCCGCGACTTTGCTTCTTCAAGATTGCGCAGAAGTTTAAGCGCGGTCTCTGAAGGCGTGCCATCTTTCTTCTTGAATAGATCGTCGGTTAACTTATCGAGGGTCAGGTCAAAGATGCCTGCCTCTGAAGTGAGAATCGCTGCGTGCTCACCGCTTCGAGTTAGAGCGTCTGCTGCAACTTCGCCAAGAGCTTCGATGTCTAGAACACCGCGCGAACCGATGTATGCAATTCGCTCACGCAATTGCGCTGGGCAACTTTGGTTGTTGCTGCAACGCAGATCGATGTCGCCTTCACTCTCTTGGCGAAGCGGTGCACCACAGTCAGGGCAATTCTTTGGCATAACGAACGCCTTCTCTTTGCCGTCACGAAGTTCGATAACCGGGCCAAGAATTTCAGGAATAACGTCGCCGGCCTTGCGCAACACAATCGTGTCGCCGATCAAGATTCCCTTTGCCTTCACAACGTCTTGGTTGTGCAATGTTGCGAACTCAACAACTGAACCCGCAACCTTGACCGGCTCAACGACCGCATAAGGAGTTGCTCGACCGGTTCGGCCAACTGAAACTCGAATGTCCAGAAGCTTGGTGTGCACCTGTTCTGGCGGGTACTTATAGGCGATCGCCCAGCGAGGTGCGCGGCTAGTAAAGCCAAGCTCCGCCTGCTCTGCAAGGGCATCGACCTTGACAACCACACCGTCAATCTCGTGCTCGAGATCGTGCCTGTGGGTCTCGAAGTTATCGATGTAAGCCTGAACTTCTTCAGCAGAAGCTACCACCTTGTAGCGCTCTGACGTTGGCAAACCCCAAGACTTGAGCAATTCATATAGTTCGCTCTGGTTGGTTAGCGGGGCATCTGCCCACGCCCCGATGCCGTGAACCAACATGCGCAGCGGTCTGCTCGCCGTAACGCTTGAATCTTTTTGACGAAGTGAACCCGATGCCGCGTTGCGCGGGTTAGCAAATGCCTTGCCACCCTCTTCGTTGATGTGTTCGTTCATCTCACGAAACTCTTTGACCGGCAAATAAATCTCGCCGCGAATTTCAACAACCGGTGGGTGGCCCTTGCCAGCAAGTTCGCGCGGAATCGACTTGATGGTCAAAACGTTTGCCGTGACGTCTTCGCCGACAACTCCATCGCCTCGAGTTGCCGCTGAAACCAATTTGCCGTTTTCGTATCTCAAGTTGATTGCTAGGCCATCAATCTTGAGCTCACACAAGAATGGGCCGGTTCCGGTCTTCGCTATCCAGGCAGCCATTTCTTCACGACTAAAAACGTTGTCGAGCGACCACATGCGATCGAGGTGCTGCACTGGCGAAAATGTTGCGGTTGCCTCGCCACCAACGGTTTGAGTTGGCGAATCGCCTGTAATCAAATCTGGATGCTCTGCTTCGAGCAATTCAAGTTTGCGCATCAGCGCGTCATATTCGGCGTCAGAGATTAGAACGCTGTCTTGCGAGTAATAAGCACGACGGTGTTTGTTGATTTCGTCTGCGAGTTCAGCGACTCGCTTTGCAGCCTGTTCGTGCTTCATGCGAGTGCTTCGGCGTCGACGGCAACGGCACTAACGGTTCGATCGATGGTTGCCTGCCCCAGAACTCGGGTGCCGACATACAAGACGGCGGTCTGCCCCGGTGCAACACCCATAAGCGGGTCGCGAAGTTTCATGACGATCTCACCGTCTACAACGGCGGCCTGGCAAGGCACGGCGTCTGCGTGGGCACGAACCTGAACGTCAGCATCGAACCAAGTTGTCGCATCGGCAGGCGCGCTGCCACACCAGGTGAAGCGCGAACCCGCTAGTTCGATAACCGCAAGTGCGGCGTGCGAACCAACGACGACCTCATTTGTCTTTGGGCGAATCTCAAGAACGAATCGAGGTTTTCCGTCAGCGGCTGGTCGACCGATGTTCAAACCTTTGCGCTGACCAATCGTGAAGCCGTGAGCGCCGCTGTGCTGACCCAAAACGTTTCCGGTTCGGTCAACAATGTTTCCGTCGATCTCACCCAACTTGTCGTTGAGCCAGTCTTGAGTGTCGCCCTCTGGAATGAAACAGATGTCATAGCTGTCTGGTTTGTTTGCAACTGCAAGACCTCGAGCAGCGGCCTCTGCACGAATGTCATCTTTCGAAGCAGATGCACCAATTGGAAAATAGGCGTACTTCAGTTCTTTTTCTGTTAGCACACCGAGAACATAGCTCTGGTCTTTTGCATAGGCGTTGCTTCGGTGAAGTTCGAGCTGACCATCGTCGCCGGTCAAAATGGTTGCGTAGTGGCCGGTGCACACTGCGTCAAAACCGAGCGCTAGTGCTTTCTCAAGAAGTGCCGCGAACTTGATTCGCTCGTTGCAGCGCATGCACGGGTTCGGAGTTCGCCCTGCTTGATATTCCGCGATGAAGTCATCGACAACTTCTTCTTTAAATCTTTCGCTGAAATCCCAGACGTAATAAGGAATTCCAAGAATGTTGGCTGCGCGCTGGGCATCCATGCTGTCTTCGATTGTGCAGCATCCGCGTGAACCGGTTCGCAGAGTGCCCGGCATGCGCGAGAGCGCTAGGTGA
>JBEGTK010000158.1:0-2864 GCA_041179445.1 Actinomycetota bacterium
TAAGGCCTTGCAGTTGGTAGCCAAGGTAAAGTAACCAAAGGTTCAGACTCTTGGGGCATCGGTTAACCGGTGCCCCAAGGGTGTTTTTCTTGAAAGGAACGCAAGTGAAGAGATCGCTAGCCACCATCGCTTTAGCGCTAGCCGCCAGCCTAAGTCTCACCGCCTGCGATCCTCCGATGCCTCCAGAAGTTCTCGCCAGTTTGGCTGAACAGACTTACACCTGTGAAAGTGGCGATACTCAATTGGCGGCCATTCCGGTGGTTGCTTCGGTAGCAGCCGATTGGCAATTTGGTGTAGAGACCAACTGTCCTGGCATGACAATTTCACCGGTTGAGGTTGCCACCGATGCGACTGCTCTTCAAATTCACGAGTCGAACGCGGCTGCCATTGGCTCTGTCTTCAGCTCTGTGCCTTTCGCTGTCGATGCAGTTGTTTTGGCGGCATCTTTGCCAGACATTTCAAACGTGAGCCTCTCTGCTTCGGTAATTGAAAAAATCTCTCTCGGTCAAATCTCAAATTGGTCTGATGCTGAGATCGCAAAATTGAACCCAAGCTTTGAGATGCCAGATCTTGCGATTAGTTTCGGCAGTGAACTTTCGTCTGACGAAGCTGCGCCGTTGACGGCTTGGTTGTCTCGATTGCTTGCAAAAGATTTTGAGTTTAGCAATGCACCCACGACGCTTGAGCAGGCAACTGAAGGTTCTCTCGTGCTGACCAAATTCTCGAGAGCATCAGAAGTGACAGCGACGATGGTTGCAATCGTCACGAAAGAGACTCCTGACGGTGTGATTCCAGCAGGCGAGTCAATTACGACCGCGGCAACGATGTTTAAAGGCAAGAGTGCAAACGGAATTTTGGCATTGAGCTTTGATCCTGAGGCCACGCCAATTGCGCCGGATGGCATCAACAAGGTTCCTGCGCCTTACGAGGCCGTGACTTTAATCACCTTGAGCCTTGTTGGCGAAGACACCCTCGCAACGCGAGCCGCGGCGCGATACATTCTTCGACAAGACAGCCAAGGCTCGCTCGGGCTGTCATACGTGCTTGCTCTTCCAGAATCGTTGAGAGCTATTGCTTTGGCCGAAGTGTCTAAGGGTCTACCTATGCCAACAATCGCACCAGAGGGCAACTAGCGAACACTCGCTTAGGCTAGTCGGGTGAGCTCAAAACCGAACCGCGGCATCGGAACACTTCTTATCGCCGTCTATGCCATCTTCGCGATTTCGGCGACGGCTCGCGCGAGCTACCAGTTGGCAACCAAATTTGAAGACGCGCCATTGGCTTATTCGCTCTCGGCACTAAGCGCCGTTATCTACATAGTTGCAGCAGTGGCTCTTGCTCGAACCTCTGAGAAGTCAGCCAAGGTGGCAAAGGCCGCAGTGCTTTTCGAGTTGGTCGGCGTATTGGTTGTTGGCACATTGAGCCTGGTTATGCCGCAGGCATTTCAGCACCCGTCGGTCTGGTCTTGGTATGGGTTGAACTATGCCTGCCTGCCACTTGTGCTTCCGATTTTCGGTTTGCTTTGGCTAAATAAGCGTCGAACAGATAAATAGAATTTCAAACATGCTCGAGTTCGATTCACTAAATGACTTGTCGAAAGACCTGGGTGGCACCGCTGTAACCATCGGCAAGTTTGATGCAGTACACCTGGGTCACCAGTTTTTGCTTCACGATTTGCTAGAGACCGCCGAAGAACACGACCTGAGTTCTGTGGTTGTCACTTTCGATCGTCACCCATTGAGCACACTGCAGCCGGGCAGTGCACCGCAGGCGATCATTGGTCAAAAGCAAAAGCGTTTTCACTTGGCCGAAGCTGGCGTCGATGTTCTAGTGACACTTGAATTTGATGACGCACTTGCAAATCTCACGCCAGAAGAATTTGTCAAGTCGATTTTGGTAGACAAGTTGAATGCCAAATTTGTGATTGTTGGCCACGGATTCCGCTTCGGCGCAAATGGTGAAGGCACCTGCGAACTGTTGGCGCAGCTGGCAGAGAAGTATTCGTTTAGGTTCAAAGAACTCGCCCCATTTGAAATTGACTCACAGGTGGTCTCTGCAACTCGCGTTCGCGAACGACTAGACGCCGGAGACATTGCCGGCGCAGAGCGCTTGCTCGGTCGCTCGCACGTAACCACTGGCAAAGTCGAACACGGCCTCAAGATTGGTCGCACCATCGGTTTTCCGACGGCAAACATTGCTCGCGACTGCGAGGGTTACCTTCCGCTTGACGGCGTCTATGCCGGCTGGATGCACATCGATGGCCAAAAACTGCCGACAGCGATTTCGATCGGCATCAATGAAACCTTTCAAGCGGTTCCGAGACTGGCCGAGGCTTTCGTTCTCGACCGCAAAGACCTAGACCTTTACGACAAGATCGTGAATCTCGAATATGTCGAATTCATTCGCCCGGCGGCAAAGTTCAACGGGGTGGAAGACCTGGTCGAAGAGATTAATCGCGATATCTCCAAGATTCGAGTGAGCCTCAAGCTCGAAAACCACTAATCCGGGCTGGCATCTGCTGCCGCTTTGGTCTAGACTCGACAGGTTGCCGTGTATCGGCCGCGGATCAAGAGAGCCAAAACATCCCGTTTTCGGCGCCGCGCAGCAAGAACTGAAGGAGCAAAACTATGGCATTAGATGCAGCCGTAAAGACCGCGATTATCAACGAGTACGCAACTCACCCGGGCGACACTGGTTCTCCAGAGGTTCAGATTGCTGTTCTCAGCAAGCGAATCAAAGACCTAACCGAGCACCTAAAAGACCACAAGCACGACCACCACAGTCGTCGTGGCCTTTTGATCTTGGTTGGTCAGCGTCGCCGCCTCCTTGGCTACCTTCAGAAGGTAGACATCGAGCGTTACCGT
>JBEGTK010000159.1:0-2848 GCA_041179445.1 Actinomycetota bacterium
GATGCTGATCACTTAGACCACTACGGAAGCGAAGATGCATTTGAGCGCGAGTTTGCTCGTTTCGCAGAGGGCGCTAAAGAATTCGTTGCCATCAACTCTGATGATCCGGGTGCAAAGCGGGTCACCCGATTAATTTCAGGCAAGCGAGTTTTGACTTTCGGCTTCGATAAAGATTCGACTGTGCGGCTATTTGATGTTGATGCCTCAGGGGCAGAAGTTACATTCAGCGTCGAGATAGATTCAAAGATCTTGCACGGTGAATTAACTATTCCGGGTGAGCACAACGCGATTAACGCTGTTGGTGCTTTGACCGTTCTATACGGACTTGGCTTCGATCCGGCCGAAGCGCTATCAGCTATCGGGCACTTTAGAGGCACAGACCGACGCTTTCAGCTTCACGGCGAGCGACGAGGTGTGCGTGTTTATGATGACTTCGCTCACCACCCGACTGAAGTTTCGGCAGCACTCAAGGCGGCCCGCGCGGTCGTCGGCTCTGGAAAACTAATCACCGTTTTTCAACCACATCTCTACAGCCGAACCCGCATGATGCACGATCAGTTCGCGCAAGCCCTTGCTGCTAGCGACAAGGTAGTGGTGCTCGATATTTACGCGGCTCGCGAAGACCCCGAACCAGGGGTTACAGGGGTCTTAGTTGCCGATTCGTTCGAGAATCAGGCGCAGGTGCACTACGTGCCCAACTGGGATGACGCCCCAGCCATTGCTGCCTCGCTGGCAGAGCCAGGTGACTTCATTATGACAATGGGCTGCGGAGACGTTTATCGCATGGTTCCGCAACTTATCGAAGCGCTAGAGAAGTAAGTTGAAGCGCCCGACTAGTCGCGGCCCTCAGTCGCGAAAACCCGTTTCACGATCGCAGCCTTCTAGAAGCGTCAAAGTAACGAAACGTTCAATCAAGGCCACCGATCGCTCAGCCCGCAAGACGCAGGCCACAACCGCACTGCTTGCGAGAATCTTTAGCAGGTCGAAAGTCGCTGCCAGCCGCGTCAAAATTGACCGCGACACAATCGTGCGTTTCAAGGCAAGACCTAAGCAGACCAAAGCGATTGTGCTCACTGCGCTTGGTTCGCTTGTGGCTTTGATAGTTCTCGTGCTTGCCACGATTTTTACGCCTTTGCTTGCAGTCGAGAACATCAAAATTACTGGCCTGCAGAAGATTGACGAAAAGAAAGTCGCAGCGGCGGTGAAGTCGCAAATCGGAATTCCACTTGCTCTCGTCACTCAGCAATCGGTTGCAGATCAACTTTCGCGCTTCACTTTGATTGAGAGCTTTTCTCTGGTAAGTGAATTGCCGCACACTCTGCACATTGCTATTTCAGAACGTCAACCAATTTGCATCGTTGATGTTGGGGGAGTCAGTTACCTCTATGACCCGGCTGGTGTTCGACTCGGTCAAGCAAGTTACAAAGACACCTATCCGAGGGTATTAATCAAAGGCGAGCCCAAGAGCAGCGCGAGCTATGCCGAAGCCATTGATGTTTTGCTTGCGCTTCCGGCAAAACTGCTGCCTCGTATATCTGTAATCGACGCAAAGTCGAAAGACGATGTGACGATGCAACTTCGCGGTTATGCAGGGCAAAAAATTATTTGGGGAGACGCCTCACAGGCCGCGCTCAAGTCAAAGGTTCTAGCCGCGCTAATCGCGAATCAAAAGCCGACAGATCGAGTCACTTTCGATGTTTCATCGCCGACTGCTCCGGTTGTTCGTTACCGCTAAGACA
The DNA here is from genome assembly GCA_041179445.1 of Actinomycetota bacterium. Lineage (GTDB taxonomy): Bacteria > Actinomycetota > Actinomycetes > Actinomycetales > Microbacteriaceae > Rhodoluna. The sequence continues at coordinate 1,740 of JBEGTK010000159.1, forward strand.
CGCCCACGGATATGCGCTATTTGGAACCTAACTGGCCGTAGTTTCTAGGCGCAGTTGTAAGAGTTGTGCCGAGTTTAAGCCTCATCCGGAGGTTTAAGGTTTTCGCTTCAATTGGACGTGAAAGCGTCGTGGCTTAGTCGGAGGAATGTCGTGGGTTTGAACCAGAACTACCTAGCGGTAATCAAGGTTGTTGGTGTTGGCGGTGCCGGTGGTAACGCCGTAAATCGCATGATCGAAAAGGGTCAACGCGGTGTTGAATTCGTCGCGATCAACACCGATGCTCAAGACCTCATCATGTGCGAGGCCGATGTCAAACTCGACATAGGTCGTGAATTGACCGGTGGGCTCGGCGCAGGTGCAGACCCAACCGTTGGCAAGCGTGCGGCTGAAGACCACGAAGAAGAAATTGAGCTCGCTCTGCGTGGCTCAGACATGGTCTTTGTGACCGCTGGTGCCGGTGGAGGAACCGGAACCGGAGCCGCTCCAGTAGTCGCCAAGATCGCTAAGCGCCTCGGCGCACTAACCGTCGGTGTAGTTACCCGTCCGTTTGCGGTTGAGGGTCGTCGTCGCGCAGAAAACGCCAACGCCGGAATCGAAGCGCTTCGCGCCGAGGTTGACACCCTGATTGTTGTTCCGAACGAACGCTTGCTCGAACACACGAACCAATCATTGAGCTTGGTAGAAGCCTTCAACATCGCAGACGATGTTCTGCGTGCAGGTGTTCAGGGAATCACCGATCTAATCGTTACTCCTGGACTCATCAACGTTGACTTCGCAGACGTGCGCTCGGTTATGCAAAGCGCGGGCTCCGCTCTCATGGGCATTGGAACCGCAAAGGGTGAAGACCGAGCAATTCGCGCTGCTGAGGCTGCAATCTCTAGCCCATTGCTTGAGACCACAATCGATGGCGCTCACGGCGTTCTAATGCTTGTTCAGGGTGCTCAAGACATGCGTTTGCACGAAGTAAACGAAGCCGTGCGCATGGGCGCTTTGGTCAGCAAAGAGCAATACGACGGCGTGTTAGCGGGCATTGAAGTGCTGAAACAAGAAGCCACCGTTTTGTTCGATGGCAACAGCGCAGACTTAGTCGATGCCGACAAAGCCGTGGC
>JBEGTK010000160.1:0-2824 GCA_041179445.1 Actinomycetota bacterium
TCGGGTGTCTTGTTCTCAGTCATGGATTGGATTGCAGACAATCGAATCATCCAAGAGAAAAAAGTTCTAGGCAAAGCAAGCGGCGTTGGGCACTAAGCAGAGCAAGAAGAATTAGTGCAGACTTTCAATCACATTGAGCTCTGCATGGGCACCGGTTTTCGCTTTCAAGGATCGAGCCCGCTCGAAAGCGACGCGACAGACCATGCACTTCAAATCGCCTGCGCTATCTTGCACGAGGCCGACGCAATCTTCAGTCTTTACAAGCCAGAGTCACCGCTCAGCCGTTTAGCTGCCGGCAAGACTTCGGTTGCCGAGTGTCCGCCGGTGGTTTCTGAAGTCTGGGATGCCTGCGAGGCCTGGAGCCAGAAGACCGACGGCTGGTTCAGCGCTTTTACACCAGAGCACACCTTTGACCCGAGCGGCTTAGTCAAAACTTGGGCGGCACGGCGCGCTGCCGAGAGCCTGATCGATGCTGGCATCACCGACTTCACGATGAACGCCGGCGGCGACGTTTATGTTGCAGACCATGCCTCGGGCGAGCTCGATTGGCGAATTGGCCTATCGAAGCCCGTCTCGATTGCTTCACCAGACGCCGGGGCATTGGCTGTCTTGAACCTAAAGGGCACTGAATTTCGGGCGGTGGCAACCAGCGGCTCCGCTGAGCGCGGGGCTCACATTTGGAACCCAAAAGCGCTTGGTCAGCAGCCCGAAGGCGAGTTAGTTCAGGTCAGCGTTGTCGCAAGAGACTTGGTTGAGGCTGACATTTGGGCGACGGCGGCATTCGCCGAAGGTCTCGCCTCGATGGCGAGAATCGACCGCGAACCACACCTCGAAGCCTTGGCAATCTTGGCCGATGGGCAGATGGCGGCAACGCCAGGTCTATCGGCGCTTATTGCCAAAGACTAGGCGCTGGCTCTTTAACTCGAGGCAGCATCGACTGCTTTGCCCAATCGGCGACCCACTTTGGCAAGATTGGCCTCTCGCCTGACCAGCCAGTGACCTCAATAATCTCGGCAGGGGTGACGATTCCCCTAGGGCGCTTCAAGAAGCGAATTCGCACGATTGCCTTGGCATAAATTTCACCCTTGGCAACAAAGCGCTGTTCGAAATAGAAGGCTTCGTCGTCCCAGCCGATGACCTTTGACTCAAGGTCAAACAGCTGCCACGGCATTAGCGATTTTCTAAACGTGATGTTCTCTGCAACAACCACCGGATACCAGTTGCGCTTTTTCCACTCTTTCCAGAGGCCGGCGCGAACTCCTTGATCGAAACGGCCGATGTCCATCAGCGTGAAGAAGATCCCGTTGTTCATGTGCGCATAGATGTCTAGGTCGGTAGGCCAAACGCGAAAGGTGCGTCTGCCCATATCTCCGATAGCCAACTTTGAACGCGAACGCCAAGAAAGCATTTGCCAAATCAGGCGAAACCACAAATTCATTAAACGATTACCAGATGGTGACGCGTTGTGATTCGTCTAGCCACAACTTGTCGCCCTGCTTAACATCGAACGCTTCATAGAAAGCATCGAGGTTTCGCACGATTTGGTTGCAACGGAATTCGTTAGGTGAGTGCGGATCGGTTGCTAGTCGCTGAATGACGAGCTCGTCGCGACCCTTTCCGCGCCATGCCTGGCCCCATGACAAGAACAAACGCTGCTGGCCGGTGTAACCATCAATAACTTCTGGTTCGTTTCCGTTCAACGAATTCATGTATGCCTTGTATGCGATTGAAAGACCGCCCAGGTCGCCGATGTTTTCACCAATGGTGAGTTCACCGTTTACTTTGTGAGAGTCATCGAGCTGCGCAGGTGAAAGTTCTGCGTACTGATCAATCAGGTTCTTGGTGCGAGATTCGAATGCTGCACGATCTTCATCGGTCCACCATGATTGCAGTGCGCCATCGCCGTCATACTTTGAACCCTGGTCGTCGAATCCGTGACCAATTTCGTGACCGATAACCGCACCGATCGCACCGTAGTTAACGGCGTCGTCAGCTTCTAGGCTGAAGAACGGTGGCTGCAAAATTGACGCAGGAAAAACGATCTCGTTGAAGCCAGGGTTGTAATAGGCGTTAACAGTCTGCGGAGTCATGAACCATTCGTCGCGGTCAATTGGCGAGCCAATCTTGGCAACTTCGATCTTCGTTACGAAGCGAGCAACGCGCTGCATGTTGCCAACTAGGTCGTCGCGATCGATCTCAAGCTCTGAATAGTCGCGCCACTTGACCGGGTAGCCAATCTTCGGGGTGAACTTGTCGAGCTTGACCAAAGCCTTTTTCTTGGTCTCGTCGGTCATCCACTCGAGGGCAAGAATGCTCTCGCGGTATGCCTCGATCAGGTTCTGCACGAGGACATCCATGCGTGCCTTTGCTGCAGGCGGAAAGTGCTTCTGAACATAAATTTCACCGACGGCTTCGCCGAGTGAACCTTCTACAGCTTGAACCGCGCGCTTCCAGCGGGCACGCATTTCTGGCTGGCCGGTTAGTTTGCGACCATAGAACTCGAAGCGAGTGTTTACGAAATCTGAACTTAGATAAGGTGCCATCTGGTTGATGACGTTGAACGACAACCAGGCCTTGAGTGCGTCAAGGTTCTCGTCGGTGAATAGCGAACCAAGACCCTCGAAGAAGCTCGGAGTCATCACAACGGTCTCTGAAAGAATTCGCTTCTCGAGCTTTGCTCCGTCTAGCCACAACTGCCAGTCGTAGTTGCCGCTAGTTTTTTGTAATTCGTCGAATGACTTTAGGTTGTAAGTCTTCTCTGCATCGCGAGTCTCGACAACATTCCAGTGGTGAGTTGCAAGCGTTGTTTCGAATTCGAAAATTT
>JBEGTK010000161.1:0-2823 GCA_041179445.1 Actinomycetota bacterium
TCCATATGTGAACGCATCGGCCTTCAAGATATTCATCACCAAGAAAACTTCGCCGATGTTGATAACGCTCATGGCAAGAATGATCATTGCAATCAAAATCACTAGTGCTCGAACAAGCGGATTGCTCATGATGGTCTTTAATCCATCGAGTGAGCGCATCTTCTCGCCTTCTTCGTGCGGCTGAGGTGCGCGATTGATTCGCAGAGCAACAATGGCCGCCGCCAAAATCAAAAATGAAATCGCGTCGATTCGAAATGGCCAGGCATAAGAATCTGTAGTTGAAACCAAGAACCCAGCAACACCCGGACCTAGCATCGCGCCGAGCGACGAACCGGTTTGCATCAAACCGTTAACGCGCGGCAAATCGTCAGGTGTCGAATATTCCGGAAGCGTTGCGTTGAACGCAGCACCAACCGGAGTTCCGCAGGCTGCGGTAATTGCCAGGAATGCAAGTGACCATGCGAAACCGAGATCGAGCGAAAGCATGAAGGTGCTCAAACCCATGATGGTGAGAAGAGTCGGAATCAATTTTCCGGAATTGAATCTGTCTGCAAGCACGCCACCGTATGGTGCGGCCAAGATGGTTGGCAGAATCATCGAGAGCATGATTGCCGAAACACCGCTTGGGCCAAACTCATCTTTGTATCGCAGCACCACGGTAAAGGTCGTGAGGGTGCTGCCCATCCAAGAGATAGCGCCGGCTGCCGCGAGCAAGCGAAGTTTGGTCCAGTTTGTTTGCATTGTTAGAGCCTATTCGGGCAAACGAAAAGCCCCTCGAATTGAGGGGCTCTCGTTCAAGTCTGGGCTACTTGTTGCCGCACTGGCAGCCATCGCCGCACTTGCAGTCTTGGCCCATCGAGCAATTAGGGTTGTCGCACATAATCAACACCTCCTATGTCTTCACTATCTCACCAAATAGGCAAAAATGGGAACATGAATTCAGCCCTTTTAGTAGTAGACGTTCAACACAACATGGTTGAGGGGCCTTATGCGGTTCCGCAGTCTGAAGACTTTCTAGCCAAGTTCGAGGCCCGCATTGAGAAAGCCCGCGCCGAGGGCTGGCCAGTGATCTTCGTGCAGAACGACGGCCCAGAGGGCGACGTCGACGAGCCGGGCAGCGAGGGATGGCAGCTCTGGTTCACACCGGCAGCCGATGAGCGCGTAGTGCGCAAGACAACCCAAAACGTCTTTGAGTCGAACCCGACTCTTGCGGCTGAGTTGGCTGACGCTGGAATCGACTCGGTTGAACTAATTGGCATGCAGTCTGAATATTGCGTTCAAGCGAGTGCGCGCGGCGCAAAGGCCTCCGGCTTCAAGGTTTCGATTCAGCCAGACCTGCACGCTACTTTTCACGATGGCACTCCAGCGACTAACGCACCTGGAGCAACATATGAAGTTTCGGCTACCGAGCTTGCAGCACAGGTGCACGCCGGTCTCGTCGAAGACGAAACTCTCAGCTAAATCGTTGGCAGAACTCGCTTGATGAGTTCAATGTCTGAAAGCTTGAAGGCAAATTCGTCGCGTAGTCGATCAAAAGGCACATCGGGTTCAGATTTGAGAAATTCAATTCCTACAGGTTTGCCGTCACTATCGACATCGACATTCAAAAAGTCATTTAGCGAAACCGTGCGATTTACTTTATTGTCAGTGAATTTGAAGTAGGCAAGTCCGAGTTCGGGTTCTAATGTGAATACGCTCATGTCAGCCCTTCCAAACAACGGTCACGATAATGGTAGGCACATCTACCGGAAATTCGCCAGCGACATAGACCTTCAAGACCCTGCCGTCTGAAAACGCTCGGCTCAAAATAGTTGTGCCGGGTTGGCCTGACCGAAAAGCATCAGGCTTATCTAGTACATAAAGAATCTGCGACCCCGTGACATCGCGCTCGAGCATGCGACTTAGAGCATGTGCCGTAAAGATCAGATTCTCGAACATTCAGCGAGACTAAAAAGGCGAAACCATCTCGTGCGAAGGCCAACTAAATCTGTGGAAAACAAGCAAAATAAAGCCGTTTAGACTCGGCTTATGTCAAAACCCGCGAACCGCCTGTGGTTGGTTCTTTACCTTTCACTCGGTGTCATCTGGGGTTCGAGCTTCTTTCTGATTCACGAGGTTTTGCGCGCAGTTGGGCCAATTGGCATGGCGTTCTGGCGATGCTTTCTCGGCGCACTGACCATGTTGGTCATCGTGTTGATAAGCCGAACAAAAGCAAACCTCGACCTCAAGAGTGTTCTGCTCATCGGTGGCGGTGGCATGTTCATGAACGGCATTCCATGGATGCTCTTCGGTTATGCGCAGTCGCACGTCACTTCGATTTTGGCGAGCATCATTAACGGCGCAACACCGATCATGACACTGCTGGCTCTCATGACGATTTTTCGCAGCGAGAAGACCAAGCTGCACGTGATCATCGGAATCTTGATTGGTGCGGTTGGCCTCATGATTGCACTCGCCGCTTGGCAAGGCTTCGGCGAGAATGATCCGCTTTCGATTGCTGCCCTGGTTGGCGCGATTATCTGTTACGGAATCGGTGGACCATACATCCGTCGCTTCGTAACCCCACTTGGCGTGCCTAACACCGTGACATCTTTTGTGCAGCTCGGGGTTTCGACCGTGTTCGTTTTGCCCTTCTACCTTTTCACCGGGCCGCTTTTCGTTGGCGAGGTGACCCCGTCAATCGCCCTGGCCATGTTCACGCTCGGAGCACTCGGCAGCGGCATCGCATACGTGTTCTATTACCGGGTCATCGCAGACGTCGGCAGTGCTATTGCAAACACCGTGACATACATCACTCCCCTGGTTGCCGTGTTCTTGGGCGTT
>JBEGTK010000162.1:0-2812 GCA_041179445.1 Actinomycetota bacterium
TGGATGGGCCGGCTATTACGCCGGGTTCTGTGCCTGTTGCCAGGTGACGATCATCTATCTAGAGGCATTGTTGCCAATACCTTCAAGCGGCCTACCCGAGAACAAGAGCGAGCAGCTCTATGTGTTCCCTATCTGACCTTGCTCCAAACGAGGTTTACCTAGCCGAAGCGCTCGCACGCCTCGCTGGTGGTCTCTTACACCACCGTTTCACCCTTACCACTTGCGTGGCGGTCTGCTTTCTGTTGCACTTTCTCGCGGGTTACCCCGGGTGGTTATTAACCACCGCTGTGCTCTGTGGAGCCCGGACGTTCCTCGGTGTTGCCACCGCGATCGCCTTGCCGACCCATCCGGGTTCAAGACTACGCCAAAGGTGACTATAGGTGGGAGGTGGAATTAACGGTGACCACTTCTGCGGCCTGATCGCCCCAAAATCGCAAAATCGTAATCGAACACGGCGAGATAGTGGTTGCCCAATATGCCGCTGCGCCACCATCAATGGCTCGTCTGAGCATTCCGCGAATCGGCATGACGTGGCTGACGACTGCCACGGTTCTGCCCTCGTTGGCATTTACGATTTCATAAAGTCCGCGCATTACGCGTGCATCAAAATCGGCAAGTGACTCGCCTCCGGGTGCCGGAACATCCCAAGCTCCCTGCCAAGCCTTGAACTCGGCCGGCCATTTCTCTTTAACTTCGTCATTGGTGTGGCCGTCCCAATCACCGAAATCAATTTCGGCAATGTCTTCGTTGATGGTCACGCCGAGGCCAAGGTCGTTAGCGATTATGTGCGCGGTGTCTTGGGTTCGCTGAATAGGTGAACTGACAATTGCCGAAATCGGCGACAAGAATGACCATGGGCCGGTAGTGCCGATTTGACTAACCGCCGAAGCAGCCTTGCGAGCATCTTGGCGACCAAGGTCAGAAAGTTTTGGATCTTCTCCGCCTCGACCCGAGATACGCTTTGATTCGGTCAAATGAGTTCTGCCATGACGAATCAAAATAAGTGTGGTTAGGCCGGCGGTAACATTTTGCGGAGCGCGCACCGAACTTGGTTTTGATTGATTAAATTCGGCTATCGGCGAGGCAGGCGCTTTGTCGACATTTGACTGCACCGAGTCTTCTGCTTCGTCCATGGCTTTGTTAGCAAGAGCATCGGCGCGAGAGTTCTCTTCGCGTGGAATCCACATCCAACGCATTTCTTTTCCGGCAACGATTTTGGCAATCTCGCTAGCAAGTTGAATCATGTCTGGGTGCTTAATCTTCCAGCCACCAGACATCTGCTCGATTACGAGTTTTGAATCCATGCGCACCAAAACGCGAGCCGCAGGGTTAAGTTCGAAAGCTGCTTCCAGCCCAGCCTTTAAGGCTATGTACTCGGCGACATTGTTGGTAGCAACGCCAACGAACTTTGCAACTTCTATTAGAACTGCACCGGTGTCGGCGTCGATAACCAAGGCTCCGCTTCCGGCAGGCCCAGGGTTACCCCTCGATCCACCATCGGCTTCGATAATCAGATTCGCTGGAAGTTTCATCGAACTAAAAATGCCTGACACTCTGGGCAGGTAGCGAAGTCATCGGCTGGCAGTGCGGCTAGCTCGGCCAATGCAGTTGCACCGATCGTGATTCGACATGCCCCGCATTCGCGATTTAGAAGTCGACTTACAGCAATGCCACGCAACGCCTTTTTTTCGTATAGTTCGACTAATTCGACTGGCAACATTGCAGCTTGCTTGGCTCGGGCCGCCGATTGCAGATCGAGTCCCGAGCGAAGTTTCATTAACTCTGTATCAATCTGCGCTTCTTGGCTCGAGAGACTGTTGTCGAGTTCTTGCTTTTGCGCAGCGACCTCATCGAATGCACTCTTCAGCTGGTCCTTACGCTCCATAATGGCGAGCTCCAGATCTTCTAGATCTGATTTGCGTTTGGCAAGCGCTTCTAATTCGTGCGTAATTCCCTGAGCATCCTTGGCCGAACTTGTTTGTGTGAGTCGCTGATTGTCTTTGGCGATTCGCTGCTCGACCAACTCAAGGTCTGTCTCGGCGCGACCGAGTTCAGTTTCGACGGAATCAAGGGCATTGCGAGCATCAATCAGGGCCGAGGCAAGTTGGCGCTGCTGGTCACGCAGGGAGCTTAGGGCTTTTCCACTGACCAATTCATTTATCGCGGACTTGGCTCGACTAATTTCTTGGTCAAGAGCGCCCAAGGCTAGCAGGTCTGCCTGCTGATTTAAATTTGCCTTCATGCCTTGCTCTCTTTAGTTGGATTTAGTTTAAGCAGTAATCACTGCGTGATCACGAAATCCCACGGATCGGTTCTAACCTGGCTAACGACAAATTGGATGTCACTGGCAAAATTTTGCAATTGGCTTGCCGCAACCTCTAACCAAAGCCACTCGCTGGCCCAGTGCGAAACATCAATCAGAAAAGGTCGATTGTTATTTAGCAGCGCCTGTTCGCGTGCATCCTGCGCCGGGTGATGACGAAGATCCGCTGTCAGATAAACATCGGCTCCAGCTTCGGCAGCAATCGAAATGAATGAGTCACCCGCGCCTCCGCAAACCGCGATGGTGCGAACCTCAGCTTCATAGTCGCCGGCAACGCGAACACCAGTCGCGGTAGACGGCAGCACCCTCGAAACCTGACGCGCGAAGTCGCCGAGCGTAATTGGAGATTTGAGCTCACCGATTCGGCCATGACCAACATTCGCGCCACCTACCGAAACCAAAGGTCTGGTATTTGAAATGCCAAGTGACTTGGCCAGCACATCTGAAACCCCGGCTGCAACGATATCTGCGTTCGTGTGAGCTGCGTAA
>JBEGTK010000163.1:0-2807 GCA_041179445.1 Actinomycetota bacterium
ACATGCTTAAGCCGATGCTCGCTCGCGGAGAACTGCGACTTATCGGCGCAACAACTCTCGACGAATATCGCGAACGCATCGAACGCGACCCTGCGCTCGAACGACGCTTTCAACAAGTCTTTGTTGGCGAACCTTCAGTTGTCGACACCATTGCAATTCTGCGCGGACTTAAAGAACGTTACGAAGCGCATCACAAAGTCGCGATCGCAGACAACGCACTTGTCGCTGCCGCAACACTTTCGAATCGCTATATCAGCGGCCGCCAGTTGCCAGACAAGGCGATTGACCTAATCGATGAAGCTGCATCACGCTTGCGCATGGAAATCGATAGCGCACCAGTTGAAATTGACGAACTGCGTCGTTCGGTTGATCGCTTGAAGCTTGAAGAGCTTGCGCTTGCAAAAGAAAAAGATGCAGCTTCAAAAGAGCGGCTCGAAAAGTTGCGTGAAGAACTATCGACTAAGAGCGAAGAGCTAAAAGTTTTGTCTTCTCGATGGGAGACCGAACGTGCAGAACTAAACAAGATTGGTGACTTGAAAACCAAACTTGATTCACTTCGCATCGAGGCAGAGCGCGCACAGCGCGAAGCAAATCTCGAGAAGGCATCGAAGTTGCTATACGCAGAAATTCCTGCGCTTGAAAAACAACTTGCTGCAGCAGAGCAAAACGAAGCAAACGACGCCGACCGAATGGTCAACGATCAAGTTGGCGAAGATGACATCGCCGCTGTGGTTAGCGCATGGACGGGCATTCCAACCGGCCGTCTGCTGGCCGGCGAATCGCAAAAACTTCTCAACCTCGAAGCCGAACTCGGCAAGCGTTTGATCGGCCAAAAGAGAGCCGTAAAGGCCGTTAGCGATGCTGTTCGCAGAACCAAAGCGGGCATCAGCGACCCCAACCGCCCAACCGGCTCGTTCTTGTTCTTGGGCCCAACCGGCGTTGGCAAGACCGAGCTGGCCAAGAGCCTTGCCGACTTCTTGTTCAACGACGACAAGGCGATGGTTCGCATCGACATGAGCGAATATGGCGAAAAGCACAGCGTTAGCCGCCTGCTCGGTGCTCCTCCGGGTTACATCGGCTACGAAGAGGGTGGCCAGCTCACCGAAGCCGTTCGCCGTCGCCCATACTCGGTGGTTCTGCTCGACGAGGTCGAAAAGGCCCACCCAGAGGTGTTCGACGTTCTGCTGCAGGTTCTCGACGATGGTCGTCTGACCGACGGCCAGGGCCGAACCGTCGATTTCAGAAACGTCATTCTGATCATGACCTCGAACCTCGGTTCGCAGTTGCTAATCGACCCAGAGTTCACTGATGAAGAACGTCGAGAAGGCGTGATGCACATTGTTCGCGGGCACTTCAAGCCCGAGTTCTTGAACCGCCTAGACGACATCGTTATTTTCAGCGCGCTAGATAGAAGTGAGCTCGGCCAGATTGTCGAGTTGAATATTGATCGCCTGAGCGAACGTTTAGCTGAGCGCAGACTGCAACTAGCGGTAACTCCTGCTGCCCGAGCTTGGTTGGCAGACCACGGATTCGATCCGGTCTACGGAGCACGGCCACTGCGCCGACTAATGCAACAGCAAATTGACGACCAACTTGCAAACCTTTTGCTTGCCGGTGCCATCCATGATGGGTCACTCGTGCGAGTCGATGTTGCAGCCGACGGAGTTCAATTAATTGTTGAACCAGGAGAAGACACCCTGACCTCAGCGGGCTAAAGAAAAGTGCGGCCGCTTGGCTAAACTTTTCAGCATGTCTGAAAACAACACTCCACGTTCATACGGTCAGGGCGCCCAAGGCGAGCCTGACGCTCCAAAAGCAGTAAAGGTAAGCCTTCGCAAGCGCCTTCGCTACAACTTCGACAACTCGCTCTCGAAGGCGGGCGCTTTCGTCGGTTATGTCTTCGTCGCAATCATCGTTCTCGCATTCGTGATGACGACCCTGACCGCTGTCATCGCGGGAATCAAGGTTCTTAGCGACCCACTGCCAGCAGACAGCTACTTCATTCAGTACTGGGCTGCATTTACCAAGATTCTCGGCACCGGAAGCACCGACGCCTGGGGAACCCAGATCATCAACTTCATCTACTGGGGCATTGGTGTTGCTATCAGCGGTGCTGTAATCGGTTTTATCTCTGCAGCAATTACCCGCGCGGTAGCTCGTCTAAAGTCTGGCAAGAGCGCAGTTATTGAATCAGACCACACTCTTATTCTCGGATGGTCAAACCGCGTTTTTCCAATTCTTAAAGAACTCGCGATTGCAAACGAGAATGTTCGCAAGCCAAAGGTAGTTATTTTCTCGGCAGTGCCACGCGAGAAGATGGATGCCGAAATTGCAACTCGCGCAGAGAACCTGGGCAAGCTCAAGGTAATCACTCGCACCGGTGACGTAAGCAACCCTGCAGATCTTGCTCGCGCAAACGTCGCTGGCGCAAAGTCGATCATCATTCTTGACGAAGACGAAAGCGGCGATGCAATCATCGTGTCAACCGTTCTATCGGTTAAGTCATTGAACGCGAACCCAAACACTCGCATCATTGCAGAGGTCGATGACCCACACACCGCAGAGGCACTTCAGACAGCCACTCACGGTCGCGTCATTTCAGTTCGTTCACACGACATAATTGCTCGAGTTACGGCACAGGCTTCACGTCAGCCTGGTCTAACCGCAGTTGCGCTAGACCTTCTTGACTTCGATGGTGACGAGATTTACTTCAACACGGTTCCTGCACTTGCCGGCAAGACCTACGGCGATGCACTGCTTGCCTTCAACGAAGCTTCAGTCATTGGTTTGGTCACCGACAAGGGTGA
>JBEGTK010000164.1:0-2805 GCA_041179445.1 Actinomycetota bacterium
TTGCAGCGAGGCTGCCGATAGCCCGCAGTCAGCAATCGTTCAGCAAGTTGCAAACGGCATCTCAGTTCGCATGGCAGTTCTTTATAGCGTGATTTCAGGAGAGCACAATGACTAATTTCGTTTTGCAGAATGCAACGTTGCCGAATGGCACTGTTAGAGATATTCGAATCGAATCGGGAATCATCGTTGAAATTGGCAGTGGCCTCAGTGCCGATGAAGTCATCGATTGCAGCGGACTTCAGGTTCTGCCGGGTCTAGTTGATTTGCACACCCACCTTCGTGAACCTGGCTTTGAACAGAGTGAAACTGTTTTGACCGGCACACAGTCTGCTGCGCTTGGCGGATTCACCGCTGTGCACGCGATGGCAAACACGATGCCGGTAGCTGATAACGCGGGTGTCGTAGAGCAGGTTCGAGCACTTGGCGAGCGGGCTGGTTTCGCAGAGGTTTTTCCGATTGGCGCAGTTACAGTCGGCCTAGAAGGAAAACAGCTTTCTGAAATCGGAGCGATGGCTAACTCGGCCGCAACCGTGCGCGTATTCAGTGATGATGGCAAGTGTGTTTCAGACCCTTTGATTATGCGCAGAGCTCTCGAATACGTGAAGGGCTTTGGTGGCGTGATTGCGCAGCACGCACAAGAGCCTCGTTTGACCGAGGGTGCTCAAATGAATGAGGGTGCGGTTAGCGCAAAGTTGGGTCTCGCCGGATGGCCTGCTGTTGCCGAAGAATCGATCATCGCCCGCGATGTGCTTCTTGCAGAGCATGTCGGAGCGCGACTGCACATCTGTCATCTTTCAACCGCTGGTTCAGTCGAGATTATTCGCCAGGCAAAGGCTCGTGGCGTCGCTGTCACCGCAGAGGTAACCCCGCATCACTTGCTACTGACCGAAGACTTGGTCAATGGCTACAACGCTGTATACAAGGTGAACCCGCCACTGCGAACAAACGAAGACGTTTTTGCTCTGCGCGCAGCTCTGGTTGACGGCACCATCGACATAATTGCAACCGACCACGCCCCGCACCCAATCGAAACGAAAGACTGCGAATGGTCGGCGGCGGCTTTTGGAATGGTTGGTCTCGAGACTGCCGCCTCAGTTGCGCAGCTCGTCTTGATTGAATCTGCAGAATCTACGTGGCAGCGCGTTGCCGATGTTTTGTCACATGCACCGGCGCGAATCGGCCAAGACCCTAACCAGGGTCAGGCGATCGAAGTTGGCAGCACCGCAAACATTGCGATTATTGACCCAAGAGTTACTCGAACCATCGACGCAAAGACAGCCAGCAAGAGCGTCAACAACCCGTACATGGGCCTCAAATTGCCAGGTGCAGTAATTCACACAATCTTCAAGGGCCGATTCACCGTTCGTGACTCGAAGTTGGTTCAAGGGGGTGCACGATGACACAACGAGACATAGTTGCAACGCTTTGCATCATCTTTTTCGTGTTGCTCGTTGCAGTTGCCTTTTGGTCGGTAAAGAAGCGAGCGCAGGCTCAAGGGCCAATTGCTTTGCTTGAAGTCGATAGCCTCACCGGAAACGAAATTGCTGAGGCTAGCGGTTTCTATGTTGCGACTACTTTTGCTGACGCCCCATTGAGTCGCCTTGCAGATAAGCGTTTGCTGCACCGCGGCAAGGCGCGCCTATCGGTTTTGACCGACGGCCTGATTATTGATCGAACGGGCGAGCCAAGCATCGCCATTCAAGCGAACGACATTCAATCTGTTGGCCGCGCAAGCGCCACTATCGACCGCGGGGTAGAAAACAGCGGTCTGCTGGCTATCACCTGGACCACTGGCACAGTTAACCTCACTACAAATCTGCGACTGAGTCGCGAAGATGACACCCAAGAACTTCTTGATCTGATTTCAAAGCTTGCAAAGAAAGAAGCAATCGCATGACAAAAGCACTTCTCGTCTTAGAAGATGGTCGAATTTTTAGAGGCCGTGGTTACGGCAAACAAGGCAGCACCTTGGGCGAATTGGTCTTTGCTACGGGAATGACCGGATACCAAGAGACCTTGACCGACCCTTCTTATGCTGGCCAGATTGTTGTGCAGACCGCTCCGCACATTGGCAACACCGGTGTAAACAAGCGCGATGAAGAATCAAACAAAATTTGGGTTGCGGGTTATGTCGTGCGCGATCCGTCAAGAGTTGTCAGCAACTTTAGGGCTGAGAGTTCGCTCGACGAAGAACTCGAGAAATACGAGATTGTAGGAATCAGCGGCATTGACACTAGAGCCCTGACTCGTCACCTGCGCAGCGCTGGTGCGATGCGCGCCGGAATTTTCAGTGGTGCAGCGGCTGAAGCGAGCGATTCGCAACTTCTTGAAATGGTGCGCGCGGCTAAGCAAATGAAGGGCCTATCACTTAGCGATCAGGTAACCACCGAACACGCTTTTGAAGAACAACCAAGAGCGACAACTATTGGCAAAGTTGCAATTGTCGATCTCGGCATAAAGCGTTCAACCATTGAGCACATGTTGTCTCGTGGATTAACCGTAAAGGTGTTTCCGGCAAAGGTAACTGCCGCCGAGATTACCGCTTATCAACCAGACGCGGTCTTCTATTCAAATGGACCCGGCGACCCAGAAGCTGCTACCGGACAAGTTGCAGTTTTGCGCGAAATTCTCGATCAGAAAATTCCGTTCTTCGGAATCTGCTTCGGCAATCAGTTGCTCGGTCGAGCTCTAGGTTTTGACACTTACAAGCTGCCTTTCGGTCACAGAGGCATCAACCAGCCGGTTCTCGATCGGACCACTGGAAAAGTCGAAGTTACCGCTCACAACCACGGATTCGCGGTGCGC
>JBEGTK010000165.1:0-2804 GCA_041179445.1 Actinomycetota bacterium
GCCGGCGGTTGCCGCCCGTGCCACTGGATGGCAGCTCACCAACCTCGGTTTCGGAGGCCAGTGTCAACTGGACGGCTTCACGGCGCGCACCATCGCGCGTCTGCCTGCAGATCTGATCACGCTCAAACTCGGCATCAACGTGGTGAACAGCGCGAGTTACACATCGCGCACATTCGGGCCAGCAGTGCACGGCTTCATCGACACCATTCGCGACAAGCACGCGACCACGCCAATTCTTGTAATTTCACCGGTCTGCTGCCCCGCTCACGAGAACAACCCTGGCCCGTCAGAGACCGACGCAAACGGGCAGGTGCAAGGCCAACCGTTTAGTCGCCACAGCTGGATCGGCGAGTTGACGTTGTGCGGCATCCGTGAGATTTTGAGTGACCTAGTGGCCGTGCGAGCACAGACCGACCAGAACATTTATTACATGGATGGCCTGCAGCTCTTCAACGAAACCGAAGCGCTGACCATGCCAGATGGAATTCATCCAGATGCTGCTGGCTACCGAACGATTGCGGCGAACTTCGTTGAGCACGTGCCTAAGGCTTGGCTCGGCGCATAAGAAACTTAGCCACGCTCTTGTTTAGCGCTTCTTGAAGCCAACCGGACACTTTGGCGCAACGGCCGAGACCTTTATGACCTTCGAGCCTTTCACACAGGTGATGCTGCTGACCTTTGGTTTTGCCGGCACAACCGCAGAGACAACGACCGCATCTGAGAATGTCAGTACGAAATTCGGTGTTCGAATTTTAAGGTCGTGAGTGCCGAGAGCCAGATCTGCAGGAATCGAGAACTCAATTAGTGAAGCAGTGTTTTTTGAAATCGAGATTGTCTTTGCGCCCAATGTTGCCGAGGTTGCTCCCTGAAGGCCCTCTCCGATCAGGCCAAGGGTTGACGCTTGCCCCTGAGTCGCGCTTCGACCAGCTAGCCCAATAATCTTGTGCAGTGGTTGCACAACCTGTTGTTGCTGTTGCTGCGCGCTATTCGAAGCACCGCCGAGCGATGCAACATAAACGCGATCTGATCCAATTTCAATTAGCTTGCTGCCGTCACGGCTCACGGTTGCGACACCGATTCGCGTTGGCAGGTCAGTCACTGTGATGTACTGCGAAGTAACTCCGCCATCAAATGAGATGTAATCGGGCTTCTGATCCCATCCCGGCATGAAAATTGTTTGACCATCGGCCGACATTGAAATGCCGTTGTAGCCATCAGTCCAGGTCTCAGTGAACTGTCTGACAACTGACCAGGCTGATGAAGAGTAACTCCAAATTGCAACTGAATCGTTTGACCACGTTAGAGCAGCAAGTCTGGTTCCGGCAGCATCCATTTCAAGTGAGCCACAGATTGTGTTTGCTGGGCGATCAATGGTTTCTGTGAACGATGAGAAATTTGATGGAACCGCACCAGATCGAGAGACATAGATGCGTGCACCGTCGTTGTTTGCGTTGCCATCGTTTTGGCAAATGGCAACTACCTTGCCGTCACCGCTCACAGCGATGTCACGCCAAGCACCGCTGGTGAATCCGGTCAAGGTTGCCCAGGTGACTCCGTAGTCATAAGAAACATAGGGGACGCTGCTGTAGTCATATGTCGCCATCATGAATGAGCCGTCGTTTGACATTTTTACATCCCACCAAGGCTTCACACCAGGTGTTGTCGCGATGCTCCAAGTAGCGCCGTAATCTCTCGATACATAGAGGTTTCCCTGGTGAGCACCAGCAGCAAGATATTGCCCGGTCGGCGACGATGCGACAACGCCCCAAGGTGCCGAAGGCAGACCGCTTGCTGCTGTGAAAGTGGCACCGCCGTCAGTCGACAAATAAATGTAGCGACTTACAGCTGGCCCGCCACAGTTGTAAAACTTGCCGTCTGCCACGATGATGCGTGAGCCGTCGGCGTTTGAATCAACGTTGGCACCGCTTCGCCATGCACACCATGAAGAGTCGTAGGCGTTGTAAGGAGCCGGAATAGTTCCTGCCTGCGTAAAGGTAATTGTCTGGGTAGCCAGTGAAGCGGCAGGAACGCCGTTTATGGCAATCACGAGACCCAGAATGAGCGCCAAAGCCTTCTTGACCACAGAAACCTCCAAGTTATTCGGATAACCGAATAAATAATAGGGCAGTCTGCACAGCCCAAAAACCATGGGTGCCGCGAATTCGCTCGAACTAACGACTCTCTCTTTGCGCAACTAACTTCTGAGTCAACAGGTATACGGCGGCACCGATCACAACACCAGCAATCAGGTCGAGCACCACATGCTGATAAACCAAAAGCGTCGAAATGCAGACGACTCCAAGCCATAGCTGCAACGGCAGAACCCACCAGCGGCCGAGCTTCAAGCTGGCCAGCGCAAAAATCGCAATCACACTGAGCGTGACGTGATTCGACGGAAACGTGTTTAGCGGCTCATCGAGTTTCCACACCAAATCGCGAAGCAAAATCGAAAAAATGTCATTCGTCTCAATGGTTGGCCGCACAACAGTTGCCGGCACTAGCAGATAAAGCACATTCAGAATCATCTGCGCAACGAAAATTGAGAGCGTGTATGCACGAAAGACCAGACCTGAGCGCAGAGCCAAAACCGGTACAAAAATAAATACGAGTGGAATGAAGCTCAAATAAGGAATCACGAACGCCGGCACCAGCGGCATCGCTCGATCGAAATCTGTGCTGATGTCAATCAAACGGTGGCGACCGCTGTGGTTTAGAACCTCGTAGCTCAGAATCGCGAGCAAAACCCAGGCGACACCCCAGATGATGTCTTTGCCGGTTGCGCGTTTGTTCATGCGCTCAATCTA
>JBEGTK010000166.1:0-2780 GCA_041179445.1 Actinomycetota bacterium
TTGTCAGCATCGAGAATCGCCACCATGCTTACTTCTGGGAGGTCGAGCCCTTCACGTAGGAGGTTAATTCCCACCAGCACGTCATAAGCTCCGGTTCGCAACTCGCGAAGAAGTTCGACTCGACGAAGCGTGTCGACATCGCTGTGCAAGTATCGAACACGCACTCCCGCCTCAGTCAAGAAGTCGGTCAATTCCTCAGACATCTTCTTTGTCAGAGTCGTCACCAGAATGCGCTCATCTTTTGCAACGCGCACGCGAATCTGTTCAAGTAGGTCATCGATCTGACCCTTTGTCGGCTTCACAATTATTTGCGGGTCAATCAAGCCGGTCGGGCGAATAATCTGCTCGACTACCCCGTCGCTTACGCCCATCTCGTATTTGCCCGGTGTTGCAGAGAGATAGACGGTCTGCCCAACGCGCTGCTGAAATTCATCCCAGCGAAGTGGGCGGTTATCCATGGCTGAAGGCAGTCTGAAACCGTGCTCGACAAGGGTTCGCTTTCGTGAAGCATCACCTTCATACATGGCTCCGATTTGAGGAACCGTCACGTGTGACTCGTCAATTACGGTCAAGAAGTCATCAGGAAAGTAGTCGAGCAAACAGCTAGGTGCCTCGCCAGGTTCACGATCGTCGATGTGTCGAGAGTAATTCTCGATTCCGCTGCAGAAACCAAGTTCGCGAATCATCTCTAGATCGAACGTGGTTCGCATCTTGATTCGTTGCGCTTCGAGAAGCTTGCCCTGAGCTTCGAACTCTTTGACCCTGGCGATCATCTCGTGTTCGATGGCCTCCATGGCGCGACCCATTTGTTCTGCCGGTGCCACGTAATAAGAGGCAGGAAAAATCGCAACTGTCGATGGCTGCCCGAGCACTTCGCCGGTTAGAGGCGACAGTGAATAGATTGCCTCAATCTCGTCGCCAAAGAATTCGATTCGGGTCGCAAGTTCGTCATAGACCGGGATGATCTCGATGGTGTCGCCCTTGACCCTAAAGTTGCCTCTGCTGAAGTCGATGTCGTTGCGCTTGTATTGCAACTCGACGAATCTGCGAATGAGAGCGTCTCGATCGATTCGGTCGCCAACCTGAAGCGGAACGCTCTGGTTTAGGTATTCTGCAGGTGCACCAAGACCATAGATGCAGCTGACCGTGCTGACCACAATCACGTCACGGCGAGAAAGCAGGCTCATCGTTGCCTTGTAGCGAAGGCGCTCGACCTCTTCATTAATCGAACTGTCTTTTTCTATGAAGGTGTCTGTCTGCGGAACGTACGCTTCGGGCTGGTAATAGTCGTAGTAGCTAACGAAATATTCGACGGCGTTATTTGGCAGCAGTTGCTTGAACTCATTCGCCAGCTGCGCGGCAAGGGTCTTGTTGTGAGCAAGAACCAAGGTTGGTCGTTGCACTTGTTCGACGAGCCACGCGGTGGTTGCCGACTTTCCGGTTCCGGTAGCACCGAGCAACACAACGTCTCGCTCGCCGTTATTCAAGCGCTTGGTTAGTTCTGCAATTGCTTGAGGCTGGTCTCCAGACGGCGTGTACTCGCTGATGACCTCGAATTTGTTCAGTGCGCGAGTCTGTTCCATTTAGACCGCCATCTTCGCTGCTGCTGATTTCTCGATGTCTCGCCACAAGACATCGGCGTCGCGAAGCAACAGGTGTATGTCTTGGTTCGAGCTAAGAATGCGATCTGCCCGAGCTGCTCGCTCAACCGGCTTTGCCTGGCTCATGATTCTGGCTTTGGCTTCTGTCTCGGTCATTCCCCTACTGCTGACAAGACGTTTCAATTGCTCTTCTTCTGGAGCCTCTACGGTCACGACAGTGTCAAAGTCATGGTCGACAGCCGCCTCTACAAGAAGTGGCACGTTATAGATGACGATTGCGTGCGGTGGCATCTGCGCGAGCAGTTCAGCCGTGCGAGCTTTTACAAGTGGGTGAACAATGGCGTTGAGAGCATTGAGTTCTGTTTGGTCAGCAAAAACACGCTTGCCGAGTGCAGCCCGATTTAGCGTGCCATCTTCGTTGAGCACCGAGTCGCCAAAATGTTCACAGATTTGTTGAAGCCCGAGAGTCCCTTTCTCGACGACTTCGCGAGCAATATGATCTGCATCAATTTCGATTGCGCCGAGTTCAACCCATCGCTTTGCGACGGTGCTCTTGCCAGCAGCTATGCCACCGGTTAGCCCAATCAGATACATACCTAAAGCCTAAACAGAATTGTGGTTAAAGCAGAAAGCGGGCCACCGAAGTGACCCGCTCTCTGATGAGAGTTATTACTCTGCGCTCTTTAGCTTGTCGCGAAGAGCAGCGAGTGACTCGTCGCCGGCTAGAGTGCCAGCGTCGCTTGATTCGCTTGAGTAGCTTGAGCTCGAAGCAGAAGGCTCGGCCGCTGGTGCATCAGGAAGCTTCGCAGCTGCCTCGTTTGCAACCTTGACCTGGCGCTTGTGCTCTTCCCAACGGGCGTGAGCTTCGGCGTATTCCTTCTCCCACTTAGCACGAGCCTCTTCGAAGCCTGGCTTCCACTCGTTGGTGGTTGAGTCAAAGCCCTCAGGGTACTTGTACTGACCAGCGTCGTCGTAGTCTGCAGCCATGCCGTAAAGCGCTGGGTTGAATTCGGTGCCCTCTGGGTCTACCTCTTCGTTAGCCTGCTTTAGCGATAGCGAAATGCGGCGGCGGTCTAGGTCGATGTCGATTACCTTGACGAATACATCTTGGTTGACTGCGACAACCTGCTCGGCAAGCTCAATGTGCTTAGCCGAAAGCTCGCTGATGTGAACTAGACC
>JBEGTK010000167.1:0-2758 GCA_041179445.1 Actinomycetota bacterium
CACACCGCAATCATTTGTCGTTCACGTTCGATTGCTGCTGTTGTTTCTTGTGCAGATGCTGTCGACCTCGTTGATGGCGATGTTGTTTTGGTTGACCCGGTTGGCGACCGCGTTGTTGTCGGTGGCGAAATCAGCAGCGCAACTCAGGCAATCACTTTTATTGAAACCGGTCGCGAACCAATCATTCCGGTTCGTTCAAACATTGGTTCACTCGAAGACGCAAACAAAGCAAGCGCTGCATCTGCCAATGGCGTTGGACTGTTTAGAACCGAGCTGCTGTATTTGAGCGCAACCTCGCAGCCTGACGTTGCATCGCAGAGTGCTTCTTATGCAGAGATTCTTGCTGCAGCGCCAGAAGGCCCGATTGTCGTGCGCACTATCGATGCCGGCAGCGACAAGCCAGTGCCGTTCTTGCACATGCCTCACGAAGAGAACCCTTCACTCGGAGTTCGTGGCTTCAGATTGATTCGCGAGCACCGCGGCTTTATTGAAGACCAGCTGCACTCAATCGAATTTGCTCGCGCGCACACCAACCGCGAAGTTTGGGTTATGGCCCCGATGATTGCAACCGCAAGCGAGGCGCGCGAGTTTGCTGACCTCGCTCGCTCAATCGGCAAGTTCAAAGTTGGCATCATGGTCGAGACACCATCGATCGTCACTCAGATTGCAGACCTCAAGGGCCAGATTGATTTCTTGAGCGTTGGCACAAATGACCTTTCGCAATATCTTTTTGCAGCAGATCGCATGAACCCTGCGCTCGGATTGCTGCTGAACCCATGGCAGCCAGCACTAATTCGCACGCTCGCTCGAATTGCAAGCGAAGCTGAAGCCGCTGGAATTTCGTCTGGAGTTTGTGGCGAGAGCGCGAGCGACCCAGCATTCGCCGTTGTGCTCGCAGGTCTTGGCTTCAAGTCTGTTTCGGCATCGGCTTCGCAAGTTGGTGCGGTTCGCTCAGCACTCTCGGCGACATCAGAGAATGATGCCAAGCGCATTGCCGCCGGCGCACTCGAGTTCAGCACCGCAGAAGAAGCGAAGGCTTTCGTGACTGCTGAACTTTCGAAGTTGAACTAATGGACTCGAAGAAGCGCACGCTCGGCAAAACAATCAGTTGGTATGTCTTTCACAACTGCATGATGTTTACCATCACCTACCTGCTGACCGGCAGTTGGGAGCTTGGGTTGACCATCGCTCTGCTGCAGACCCTCGGTGAGGCTGTGCTCTATTACATTCACGAACGCGTCTGGCTTCGAATAAAGCCAAAGAAGTCGGGAATTTAGTCTGACCCACTCGGTTCTATTGAGCATGAGCATTCGCGAAATTGAACTGACCCTGATCGACGGAACCAAGACCACCTTTGGTGCACTCGGCAATGGACCGGTGCTCGTTGTAAACGTTGCGTCACGCTGTGGGCTGACCCCGCAGTATGAAGCGCTAGAAGCGCTGCAGAAGAAGTATGGCCCTAAGGGTTTCACCGTGGTTGGCCTGCCGACCGACCAGTTCAAGCAAGAGCTTTCGAGCAACGAAGCAGTCGCCGAATATTGCTCAACCACCTGGGGTGTCACCTTTGCCATGACCGAGAAGATCATGGTGAACGGCCGCAAACGGCACCCGCTCTATAAAGAACTTGTGAAGACCAAGGACCACATGGGTCTTGCAGGGCCGGTTATGTGGAACTTCGAAAAGTTCTTGGTTCGCAAAGACGGCTCAATTGAGCGCTTTCGCCCACAAACCAAGCCAGATGACCCAAAGGTGATCGCGGCTATCGAGGCAGCCCTCTAAACAGAGTTTTAGAGTCCGTTGTCTTTTCTGAACACGGCAACAATGGCGTTCGCGTGACCGTGGCCCATTTCGTGTTCAGTCTTTAGAACACCAACCATCTCCATGTGAGTCTTGGTCTTGTGCTTCTTCAAGATGTTCATCCAGAAATCAATCGGCTTGCCATACTTCTTCTCAATTGAAGGAAAGTAGCTCTTCGGCCCTTGAACTTTTTCAGCCATTAGTTGACCTCTCTTTTGATCGCTTCAAGCAGCGCGTCGACGTCTGCTTCGGTTGTGTCCCATGAGCACATCAGGCGCACCTGGTTGATGGTGTGATTCCAAACATAAAACGGAAAGCCGTCTTGAAGTTTTTCATAAACGCCGGCTGGCAAAATCGGAAACACCGCGTTTGCCTCTGTTGGGTTTGGCAGCGCGAGACCGAGAGCACGGATGCCCGCATCTAGTCGACGAGCCATGCCATTTGCGTGATTGCCATTTGCGATCGCAAGTCTTGAGCCATCACGCAGAAGCGCAATCAACTGCGCGCTTACGAAACGCATCTTGCTCGGCAACTGCATCGAAGTCTTTCGCAAGAAAGCGATCTGGTCGTCGAGCTCTTGGTTTAACACGATCACAGCTTCAGCGGCGAGTGCGCCAATCTTTGTGCCACCAAACGAAACCAAGTCGACACCGACATCGGTTGTGAACTGCTTGAAGGTTGCGCCAAGAGCGGCGGCGGCGTTTGACAGGCGGGCGCCATCCATGTGCAAAAAGAGCCCGTGCTTGTGAGCGGTTTCGGCAATCGCGCGAATTTCGTCGACCGAATAGAGCGTGCCCATTTCGGTCGTTTGAGTGATCGAAACCACTGCCTGCTGAGCGCGGTGAACGAAGTCGAAGTCGAAGCACTGGGTCTCAATAAGTTCTGGCGTTAGTTTGCCGTCAGGCGTCTCGACCGTCCAGAGTTTTAACCCGGCCATCTTTTCTGGCGCGCCACCCTCGTC
>JBEGTK010000168.1:0-2663 GCA_041179445.1 Actinomycetota bacterium
AGTTTCGATCTGAAGCGTTTTCTATTCTTTCCTCGTCTTGGTCTTCGCGGCATTCAGCGCATCGACTTGCTTCGAAATGTGATGGTGATGTCTGGTGCTGGTGTGGGCGGTGGCTCGCTGGTTTATGCGAACACTCTCTATCGACCACCAAAGACTTTCTTTGAGACCGGGTCTTGGGCCAAGTTGGCCGACTGGCAAAAGTTGCTTGACCCATATTTCAACCAGGCAGAGCGAATGCTCGGCGTCGAGACAAACCCATTTGAAAGCAACAGCGATCGCGCGGTCAAAAAGGTTGCAGATCGCCTTGGGTTTGGCAACACCTACAAGTTGACTCCGCTCGGCATTTTCTTTGGAGCCAAGAAGGGTCTTGCAGAGGGCACCGAGTCTGAAGACCCCTATTTTGGCGGAAAAGGCCCGAGCCGCACCTCTTGCATTAACTGTGGCGAGTGCATGACCGGCTGTCGCCACGGCGCAAAGAACACCCTGGTCAAGAACTACCTCTATCTGGCCGAAGCTGCCGGGGCCGAGGTTGTCGCAGACACCACGGTCACAGACATACGTGAAAAAAACGACGGCAGCTATGTTCTTTCGACAAGGGCGAGTTGGGCGACCAGCGCTCTCAAGCCAAAGCACATCACGGCTGATCAAGTAATTGTTGCCGCCGGCGCACTGGGCACCGCAAAACTTTTGCAGAAGGTTCGCGCAAACGGTCGACTGGCAGGCATGAGCGATCAGCTCGGAGCGCTGAGCAGAACCAACAGCGAATCATTGCTCGGTGTGGTTTCACGCAGAGACAACATCGACTACAGCGAAGGTAGCGCAATCACTTCGAGCGTGTTTCCCGATGAGCACACTCACATCGAACCGGTTCGATACGGTCACGGCAGTGGCTTCATGGGAATCATGGAGTCAATCATCGCCTCTGGCAAAAAAGGTGAAGCACCTACGCCAATTCGACTGCTCGGTGTGACACTAAAGAATTTGCACCGCTTGCCAAAGTTCTATAACTTGCGCAAGTGGCCACAGCGCACTCTGATTTTGCTAGTCATGCAGGCGCGCGATAACTCGCTAACTACCTTTGCCAAGAAGACCATCTTCGGCCGCACCAAGTTAACTTCTCGACAGGGATACGGCGAGACCAACCCAGCCTGGGTTGAAGCCGGTCACACCTTTGCGCGTGAACTTGCAAAAGACATGCATGGCACTCCAGGTGCAGTAACCACAGAACCATTTGGAATTCCGATGACGGCGCACTTCTTGGGTGGTTGCGTGATCGGTGCGAACGCAAAAGAGGGAGTAGTAGATGGTTACCTGCGAGCTTTTGGTCAGCCGGGCTTGCACATCTTCGACGGTTCAACTCTTTCGGCGAACCCCGGAGTGAACCCTTCACTATCGATTACGGCACAGGCAGAGTGGGCCGCTGCCCACTGGCCAAACAAGGGTGAGCGCGATTTGCGACCAAAGCTTGGGGCTAAATTCCGTGTCACAGAGCCGATTCAGCCGCACAACCCGGTTGTGCCGAAGCGTGCGTCAGGCGCCCTTCGGCTGCCCATCGACGTTAAGCGATAGGCGGTGTTTGGCCTCGATGGCCAAGCCCCAATAAGAACTACCAACGATAAGTGCGGCACCGATCATTCCGATGATGAACAGCATCTCTCCACCGAAGACCACTGCAGTTAGCACCGCAAAAATCGGCTCGGTGCTCAAGAGCAAGCTGGCTCGGGTTGCAGAAGTTCGAAGAATTCCATATTGCAGCGCGACGAATCCAAACACCGTGCAGAGCAAAACCAAGAAAGCCATTTCTGACCACTGCTGCGCTTCGAATTCTTGAATCAAGTTGACAACTCCGTTGAAGTCGATTGCCAAATAACTCAAACCGCAAACAGCAAGTTGAACCACGGTGATATTGAAACTGCTAACCTGCTTGCCTTCTGCGAGTGTTCCCTGTGCCGTGGTTGTAATCGCACGCAGAACCGCCGCGCCAAGCATTAGTGCATCGCCAAGGTTTGGCTCTTTGAAACCGTTGCCGCTAACCAATAGCGCGACGCCGACGATTGCACCAACCGCAGCAACAAAAAACATACGCGGCAACCAAGATCGCGACCAGATGCTTTCAAGAATTGGGGTGAAAATGATTGTCAGCGAAATAATCAAGCCGGCGTTTGTCGCTGACGTGATTTTGATTCCGTTAGTCTCAATCTGCATAATCGTGCCGACCGCGACTCCATAGAGCGCGCCGAGCATCCAGTCGTGTTTTGAAAACTTGTTTCCGCGAATCACGGCGATGATCGCCATGATGATTGCGGCCGATGTAAACCTGAATGCAAGCATCGAGTTGACCGTCGCGTGCTGAGTTAGATCTTTGGCCGCTAGATAGCTGCCGCCCCAAACCACAGCGGTGGCGAGCAGCAACATGTCGACCTTGCCAAAGCGACCGGCGAGCAGGCGGGCCATCAGGCGACTGCTTTCTTGCGAGTGAAGTATCCCTGTGAAATTGCGGCACCGAGTATGACGACCACTGCGCCGACTGGTTCATACCAATAGAGCGTCTCGCCAAGCACAAGAACGCCCAAGAACACGGCAACCAGGGGAGTGATGTATGTCACGGTGTTTGCAATAGCACTGCCGACGTCTGCGATGACCCGGTAATAGAACACGTATGC
>JBEGTK010000169.1:0-2648 GCA_041179445.1 Actinomycetota bacterium
TACTCGAGGCAGGCCGCTAATTCGTGAGCCAAGTTCTGTATCGATGATCCTCGTTGGTGTTAGCCCGAGTTCTGCAAGGCACGGAAGATCTTGAGTGGCAGCATGCAGAATCCATGTATCTGTCTGCAGGAGTCGAGCCAAATCAGCAAATGGGGCGGTCTCGGCATTCGGAGCTATCGCGGCTGGGTCGATGAGAAAAATTTCACCATCTGCTCTCGCGACCTGAATCAAATAAGCGCGCTGGCCATACTTGAAACCCGACGCTCGCTCTGCGTCTAGGGCAAAGGGTCCTTTGTATGCCGCTAGTTTTGCGACGGCATCGCGAAGTTGCTCTTGAGAGTCAACAAAGATAACTTCTCTGCGCGCCTTGAGAAGGGGAGTGCTAATCGAATCTGGCATTAGCGGTGTACTTCGCCAACTCCTGGTGTCAACTCGAATCCAGACATGATGCACACTAGGTTTTGCCAGGCTTCAAAGTGTTTCGCTATGTCGGTTCCATGCGGCGACCAACTGGCTCGCATCTCAAGTTCTGCGTGATTCTTTTCGTTTGCCATCATTCCATGACCCTTAGAGATAATTCGAGTCGTGGTTCCTGCGATAGCGGAGTGTTCTGCACCTGCAATCGCTAAGGCATCTGTCAGCCAAGTCCAGGTAATTTCAGCGCTTTGATCTTCGCTCGTGATGTCACTCTCGAGAGGTGCTCTAGAAAAGCACACAATACGAAAGTTGGTTGTCCAGTTCTCTTGGGGCTGGGGCGACCAGAACAAGACAAATCGCCCGGTGCCTAGACTGCCCGGAACTTCACTGGTTTCGCTCGAAACCTCAGCTGAAAAAGCAATTGCGTGAGTTGCAATGTCGCTAGGTGCTGCAAGTTCTTCTACGACAAGTTCTGCTCGGTTTGACGCCTGACGAATAGAGAAGACAGCGGCCTGAAATTCAGGTGCTACAGTTTCTTCAATTTCGCCGGTCATGCCAAAAGGATATTGCCGAGCGCAGTTGATTAGGCTCTGCCACGCCGAATCTTTAGCGCAATACGAAGAAGTATGAGTCTTCTAGTCTGGTTGATTCAACGATGTTCATCTGACCAAGCCCGAGCGTCTCGGCAAAATGCAGAGCAAGCTCGTTGGCCTCTGGTTCGTTTGACAGGCCGGAAACTGTGAGGCAGAGTTCGTCGAGCAAATTTGATTTTGCCAATAGTGCTGAAACCGTTGGCCCAGTTTCAAACAGAAGGTGTCGAGATAACAGCTTGGCTTCTGCAACAGCCAGGTCAAGGTCATCCGTGTGTTTTATGGTCAACTGTTGAAGTCCGGCCTCAGCGGGAATATCGCGGAATCCTTGAAAGTTTGCGGTTTTAGACCAAATCTGAATTGGAGCGAACTTTGAAGGTCTGTAGCTCTCAGCTACTGCGGTGGCCACGTCGGTAATAATCAAGCCCGAGATCGACCTCAGATGCTTCAATAGTTCTCTGTCAGCAACAGGCGATAGAGATTTGCTTGAACCATCGATGCCAGAAGTATGAGCATTTGCGTCTATAACCATGTTTAGGCGGTTGCCCTCGAGAGGGCGATATTTGCTCAGAAGAAGATCGAGCGCGGTCACTAACTCTTCTCGCTTACCTGTCGCTTTATGCGCGCGAGCATGCCTCGAATGCCACGCATTCTGAGTGGGCTTACCAATTCGGTAAGACCAAGCATTGACGGAAAGTCGTCATCGAAAGAAAGCACGTCGTCAACAGGTTGCTGGTCGAGCGCTGAATGCAGAATCGAAGCGAAGGCTCTAGTTGTTGGCGCCTCTTTGGGTGCCGTTAGAAAAAGCTGCACCCGTTGATCGCTCACTTCAACAAACAGATAGACAGGCGATTGACACTCTTCTACTCGTTCAAGCAAGTCAGGATGATCGGCGTACCTGGCCGGAAGGTCCGGAAGCTCATTTGCGAAATCAAGCAGCAACTCGAGGCGGTGCTGTGGTTCGAGAGACTGAAAATCGTCTACGACTGCGACGGCTGGTTTCGTAAGCTTCACAGTTTTAGGCTACTGCAGGCCAAGAGCCTCGAGCTTCGCCCTTAACAATCGGAACACCGACTAGGCTGCCCCACTCTGTCCAAGAACCGTCATAGTTCTTTACGTTCGTGAAACCAAGAAGGTACTTGAGAACGAACCAGGTGTGGCTTGAGCGCTCACCAATTCTGCAGTATGCGATTGTGTCGGTTGCCGGGTCGAGTGCCTCGGCGTCGATGTAGAGAGCGCGAAGATCTGCGGCACTCTTGAAGGTGCCGTTCTCGTTTGCAGCCTTTGACCAAGGAATCGATGCAGCGCCAGGAATGTGACCACCGCGCAGAGCGCCTTCTTCAGGGTAGTTAGGCATGTGTGTGCGTTCACCTGAGTATTCCTGTGGACTTCTGACGTCAACAAGTGGTTTTCCGAGGTGCGCAAGAACGTCGTCACGGTAAGCGCGAAGTGTCTTGTCATCGCGTTCGATTACCGGATACTCACTAGGCGTGATTGCAGGTACTTCTGTAGTTAGTTCGCGGCCCTCGCTTATCCAAGTTTCGCGACCACCATCGAGAAGGCGAACGTCAACATGGCCAAAGAGCTTAAATACCCAGAGAGCATATGACGCCCACCAGTTCTTGTTGTCACCATAGATAA
>JBEGTK010000170.1:0-2614 GCA_041179445.1 Actinomycetota bacterium
TTCCACCCTCCCAGTCAGTTACGAACGGCGGGGTTCGCAAAACCATAAAGAGCGCGAGCGCAATCACGCTAAGACCAGCAAACAAAAGGTTCACAAGGTTGTCTTTTGAGCGGCGATTCGACTTGATCGAGTTGAGTGAAATTCCGTAGCCAATCAGCGGGAGCCCAAACACCGTCGTCAAAGGGCCGGTAAGAACAACGAGCAGCGGAACAACAACCGCCAAGATAAGAATCTTTAGAGCGGTTGAAAGCTCCTGAAATTTAGCGACGAGTTTCATCAAACTACTTGTTTGCCATCTCGATCAGCAACTCACGCACGCGAGCAGCATCGGCAGAACCGGCCATAGCCTTCATGACGGCACCGATAACCTGACCAGCTGCCTGCATGCGACCCTCGCGAATCGCGGGAATCACATCTGGCTGGCTGGCAAGTGCTGCTTCGATTGCTGCAATCAGCGCACCGTCATCAGAAACTACCTCTAGGCCTCGAGCTGCCACGATTTCGGCAGGTGAACCTTCGCCCGCCAAGACATATCCGAGCACTTCACGAGCCAAACGGTCGTTGATCTTGCCATCTTCGATCAGCTTGGCAAGTTCTGCAACCTGAGCAGGAGTGATGTTCGGAACAGCGCCCTCTTCGCTCTCGTTTGCGATGCGTGCGAGCTCACCCATCCACCACTTGCGCGCAGCCTGAGGCTTTGCTCCCGCGGTGACGGTCTCTTCGATTTGGTCAAGAAGGTCGGCGTTTACGACATCGCGAAACTCTAGTTCGCTAAAGCCCCACTCGCCTGCCAAACGCTTGCGGCGGTCTGCTGGCTTCTCAGGAAGAGTCGCGCGCAGTGCCTCAATGAGTTCGCGTGATGGCTGAACCGGAACAAGGTCTGGCTCAGGAAAGTAACGGTAGTCATCGGCGTCGCTCTTCGGGCGGCCGGCGCTGGTCGCACCCTTGTCTTCGTGCCAGTGGCGAGTCTCTTGAATGATGGTTCCACCATTCGCAAGGATGTGCGCCTGGCGCTGAATCTCATAGCGAACCGCGCGCTCGATAGAGCGAAGCGAGTTCACGTTTTTGGTCTCGGTGCGGGTTCCGAGCTTCTCGGCTCCGTGCTTGCGCAGCGAAACGTTTGCGTCACAGCGCACGTTTCCGCGCTCCATGCGGGCATCGCTAACGCCAAGACCCTTCACGATTTCACGGATAGAGCGAACATAAGCGGCAGCCAACTCAGGAGCCTCGGCACCTGCGCCATAGACAGGCTTGGTCACGATCTCGACGAGTGGAACACCCGCGCGGTTGTAGTCAACTAGCGAATACTCAGCACCCTGGATGCGGCCAGTTGAGCCACCGATGTGAGTCAGCTTGCCAGCGTCTTCTTCCATGTGAGCGCGCTCAATAAGCACGGTGTGCACCTTGCCCGATGGAACCTCAACATCAAGTGAGCCCTCGAAAGCAATTGGCTCGTCATACTGCGAAGTCTGAAAGTTCTTGGCTAGGTCTGGATAGAAGTAGTTCTTGCGAGCAAAGCGGCCGGTTGGCGCAATTTGGCATCCGAGTGCAAGACCAATCTTGATGCTCGACTCAACGGCAGTCTTGTTTACTGCTGGCAGCGCACCAGGCAACGCGATGCAGATTGGACAAACATTTGTGTTTGGCTCGTTGCCAAATTCGTTCTTGCAACCGCAGAACATTTTGGTGTTTGTGTTCAACTCGACGTGAACTTCAAGACCGATAACAACTTCGAACTGCTCGAGCGCTTGCTCGTAGTTCATCAATTCAGCTTTAGCCATGATTACTTCACCTCTAACTCTGGGGCGAAATCGATCATTCGCTTGCCCCAAATTTCTTCGTGAGCCTTTTCGAGCCACCCGCCAACTTGGTAAAGACGAGCGTCTTCACGAGCCGGTGCGAGCAACTGAATTCCAACCGGAAGCCCGTCTTCGTCAGCAAGGCCGTTTGGAATAGACATTCCAGGAATTCCAGCAAGGTTCGCCGGAATAGTCGCGATGTCGTTTAGATACATCGCCAATGGGTCATCAATCTTGTCGCCGAACTTAAACGCGGTTGTCGGCGCGGTTGGCGAAACCAAAACGTCTGCCTTCGCAAAAGCAGCGTCGAAGTCGCGCTGAATCAGTGTGCGAACCTTTAGGGCTGCGCCATAGAACTTGTCATAAGAACCGCTCGAGAGAGCGTAGGTTCCGAGAATGATGCGTCGCTTAACCTCAGGGCCAAAACCGGCCTCGCGGGTTGCTGCCATCACTCGTTCGATGGTTGCGTTCTCGTTTGGCTCAACGCGCATGCCGAAGCGAACGCTGTCGAACTTTGCGAGGTTAGAAGATGCCTCTGCCGGCAAGATCAGGTAATAGGCGGCAATCGCATATTCGAAGCTTGGGCAGTCAACCTCAACGATCTCGGCGCCAGCAGCGGCGAGAAGGTTCAGGCTCTCTTTGAAGCGAGCGGCAACACCAGGCTGAAAACCTTCGCCTGAAAGCTGACGAGATAGCACAAAATAACGCACTCATGGATAAAAAGGCAACCGCCGAACTCCTGCACAAAGACAAAGTACAGGAAGCAGATGGCCAGCTGGCTCTAACTCTGGTGCAGAACACGGTGGCGTTGCCGC
>JBEGTK010000171.1:0-2614 GCA_041179445.1 Actinomycetota bacterium
ACCCATGCAGCAAGAGGACCAACGATCATTGCACCCATGAACTGAGGAATCGAAGTTCCAACAATTACACCCATGGTTGCGATCGAAGCCACAACACCACCGCGTGCACCATAGACAAGACGTCCACCGGTGTTAGCGATTAGAAGTGGAAGCAGGTTCACGATCATCGGACCTACTAGTGCAAGGAAGTTAAGACCGCCGTCTTCAACTGGTGCACCAAGTGATGGTGTCCAACCGGTTGGAATGAAGAACGCGGTGATCAAACCCCACGCAATAAATGCAGCAATGTTTGGCATGACCATACCTGATAGGAAGGTTCCGAACTTCTGAACTCCTACACGAAGGCCGCCATTTGACTTTGTATCAGTCACTGTGATGCTCCTTTTTTATTCGTTGTTATTTCGATGCGAGTTTTAGCCCGCGCTAATTTTTGTGCCTTTGCATGTGCTCGATAACCAAACCAAAAGCGTCATCGGCATTGAAGCCACCGTTGACAGATTCAGGTAAGTGAATTACCGAGATACCTGCTTCGCCGAGTGCCCCCACCTTAGGTGCGTCGGCGATGTGCGAGGCCACCAAGACAATGTCGGCAGTAGCTGGCTGCAGTGTTTCCAACGCTGCCGGCGAAAATCTGATGTCTTGACCTTGGCTCTGCGAGATCGAACGCAGCTTCATCGCAAGAAAAGTGCTGGATGCCCCGGCACCGCAAACGATGTGAACTGTGGTCATGTCTCGCTCCTCGAGGGAAACTATTACACGCGCCTTTTAGGCAAAGGCCGGTTTGCTCGCTAAACCTCTTTCCTCGGGTTAGGAAAACAGGCGGAAAAGGCGGAAAATTAAACAACGATTCGATAAAGTTCGAGGACTATGAGCGATAAGACCAGCCAGCTGATTGATGTCTTGAAAGACACCAATGACTGGATTAGCGCCCAGGATCTGGCCGAACGGTTGAATGTGACCAGCCGCAGCATTCGAAACTACGTGTCTGCTGCAAAGGCCTCGGCCGAGCCGTTCGAGATAATCGAGGCCTCGCCCCGCGGCTATCGCCTGAATATCGAGGCCTACAGCACCTATAAAGAGGCTCAGCTGGCCAACCCCAAGGCATCGCCAGCCACCCCGCGCGAGCGTGCCAACCACATCATTCGCCTGATCATTGACTCGAAGGATGGCATCAGTCTCGAAGACATCGCTAAGCAAATGCACATTTCGCCGGCAACCGCAGAGCTTGATCTAAAAAAGGCCCGCGACATAGTTGCCGCCTGTGGAGTTTCGATTAGTCGCACCGATGGCTACCTGGCGCTTGAAGGCACTGAGACCGCGATTCGTCGCGTGATTTCGCTGCTGGTCTATTCATCGCTAGACACGGATTTTGTAAATCTGTATTCGGTGGCCACTCGATTCGAAATTCCTAAGCTTGTGGAATTTAAGACCGACCTAATCGAGCGACTCGACTTTCACGGTTTCATTATTAACGAATACGGAATTGACTCGGTGCTGCTACACGTTGCCATCACGGTCGATCGCGTGCGCAGTGGTCGCACCCTGCCAGACGAAGCTCAAGACCTAGGTGAAGAAGCCGCGTTGATTGC
Organism: Actinomycetota bacterium; assembly: GCA_041179445.1. Lineage (GTDB taxonomy): Bacteria > Actinomycetota > Actinomycetes > Actinomycetales > Microbacteriaceae > Rhodoluna. The sequence goes on from JBEGTK010000171.1 coordinate 1,590, forward strand.
CAGCGTGATTCGAGATCTGGTAGAACGCCATTTCGAAGTGGGGCTTGGTCAAGTTGAAGAGGCATACCTTGCACGACAGGTTGCAACGCGTGTGATCAGCGTGGCAAAGAGCAGTGTTTCGACTGCCGCGCAAGCCGACCCTGAAGATCGCGAAATGCTGTTGCGCGTGCTCGACAAGGTTTACGAAGAGTACCTAGTTGATCTGCGCAACGACGAAATGGTTGATCGACTTGCGCTGCACCTTGGTCATCTTTTCTATCGCGCGAAATTCAACGTGTTTAGTCGCAACCCGATTGCCAAGTCAATCAAGACTTCGTACCCGCTAATTTTCGACCTTGCGGTTTATATGTGTTCGCTGATTCAAAAGGAACGCGGTATTGCCGTTGACGAAGACGAGATTTCATACGTTGCTCTGCACATCGGCAGCTTTCTAGAACGCCAGGCACAAGAAGAAAATCGTGTGACCGCAACTATCGTTTGCCCGTCTTATTACGATCTACACATTGTGATGCGCGAGAGCATTGAAAAAGACCTCGGCGAAGAAATCTCGATCGAGTCGGTGGTGAACCGCACCGACTTCGACATTCGTGGCATCACATCAGACATCATCATCAGCACAATTCCGCTGGGCGCACCGCTGCAGAACGCAATTGAGGTCAAGCCATTCTTGACCCATCAGAACATGACCGACCTGCGCAACCTGGTTTCGGGCGTGCGTCAATCTCGCCGCCGCAGCAAGATTCGCGAACGCCTGATTGCCTGTTTCCGCGAGGATCTGTTCTTTAGAAACGAGTCATTCACCAACGCAGAAGACGCTATTCGCAAGTTAGGTAAGGGTCTTACCGACCTACAGATTGTTGGCCAAGATTACGTCGAGGGCGCCATCGAACGTGAACGAATGTCATCTACCGTTTTTGTCGATGGCCTAGCCGTGCCGCACGACATGACCATGAGCGCTCAGGTGCCAACCATCGCAATAGCGGTGAACGAAGAGCCCGGCCCTTGGGGCGATCAGAGCGTAAACG
>JBEGTK010000172.1:0-2614 GCA_041179445.1 Actinomycetota bacterium
GGCAAGACGCCGTCATGCACCTAGCCGCGCTGATCGCGATTCCTTTCTCATACGTGGCTCCAGACATGTATGTTCAGACCAACATTCAGGGCACCCTGAACCTCTTGAACGCCGCCCGCTCACACGGTGTCGAGCGCTTCATTCACACCTCGACCTCAGAGGTCTATGGCACCGCCCAGTATGTGCCCATGGATGAAGGCCACATTCTGCAGGGTCAGTCGCCTTATTCGGCGTCAAAAATCGGCGCAGACCAGATCGTTCGCTCGTTCTACTCGTCATTCGAGCTGCCAACCCTGACCATTCGCCCGTTCAACACCTACGGCCCGCGCCAGTCGGCCCGTGCGGTGATTCCGACCATCATTTCGCAGCTTGCCGCCGGCAAGAAGTCGATAAACCTCGGTGCTTTGACCCCGACCCGCGACTTTACCTATGTCACCGACACCGCTCGAGGCTTCGAAAAGGCGCTGCACGCCAGTTCTGGTTTTGGCGAGGTAACCAACCTCGGCGTTGGCTTCGAGGTGACCATTGGTCAGACCTTCGACATCATCAACGAGCTCATGGGCGCTGGGGCAGTGGCAACCGAAGACCCGAACCGCATTCGCCCTAAGAACTCAGAGGTCGAGCGCTTGTTCAGCGACAACACAAAGGCTAAGTCGGTCTTGGATTGGCAGCCAGAGATCGTTGGCATCGAGGGCTTCAGAGTTGGCCTCGAGAAGACCATCGAATGGTTCACCAAGCCAGAGAACCTCGCGCACTATCGACCAGACGAATACACCGTCTAGGCGGAGGTAATTTTGTCTAACTCGCTAGCGACAGTTTTTGTAGACCGAATTCGTTCGGTCGTTGGGCATCAGCCTGAGCCAATCGGCCTGCATGTACCTGAAATCGGCGAGCTCGAGAAGAAATACATCAACGAGTGTCTTGACTCAACTTTTGTTTCTTCTGTCGGTGCGTTCATTCCGAAACTTGAAGAGCGAATGCAAGAGATCACCGGTGCGCGTCACGCGGTTGCAGTTTCAAACGGAACCGTCGGTTTGCAAGTTGCAATGTTTCTTGCCGGTGTTGAACCAGGCGACGAAGTAGTTATTCCGACACTTTCTTTTATTGCAACTGCAAACGCGGTTTCGCACTGTGGTGCTCACGTTTATTTTGTTGACTCAGAGACCAACACCATGGGAATGTCTGCAGACTCTCTGCGTGCTGCGCTTGATTCTTTCACTCGCTCTGGTTCGTCATTGATCAACCCAGCTACCGGTCGTCGCATCGCCGCAATTGTTCCGATGCACACACTTGGGCATCCGGTAGATATCGAAGCGATTGTTGCTGTTGCAAACGAGTATGGCGTGCCAGTTGTTGAAGACGCCGCAGAGTCACTAGGTTCGTTTGTCGGCTCGCAGCACACTGGAACTTTTGGTTTGACCGGAATGATTTCGTTCAACGGAAACAAGATTGTCACCACCGGTGGTGGCGGCGTAATCTTGACCGACGACGATGTTTTGGGCAAGCGCGCAAAGCACCTAACCACCACCGCAAAGCTAGCTCACAAGTGGGAGTTCGAGCACGACCAGGTTGCCTGGAACTATCGCATGCCAAACCTGAATGCCGCTCTTGGCATGGCTCAGCTCGACAAATACCCGCGCTACCTAGAGCAGAAGCGCCGCCTGGCTGCCAAGTATCAAGCGGCCTTTGAAGGCGTCGAAGGCTTGTCTTTCGTGGCAGAACCGGCCGGAACGACCTCTAACTATTGGCTCTGCGCCATTCGTCTAGACGAGCCATCGCTTGCTCTTCGCGACGAGTTGATGAGCGCTGCGCACGAGGCTGGCCTGTTGGTTCGCCCAATGTGGAACCTATTGCACCAGCAGCGCATGTATCAGGCAGCCGGCCGCGCTGACGTTTCTGTTGCCACCGACCTGCACGCATCGCTGATCTGCATTCCTTCGACTCCGGCATTGGCCGAAGCGGTTTAGGTCTGGGCACAACAAAGATGTCTCGCAAAGTTGCAGTAATGACCGGCACTCGTGCCGACTTCGGATTGCTGCGACCACTTCTTGCAGAACTCGATTCACGAGCTGACACAACTCTTCAGTTGATTGCTACCGGAACTCACTTGTCTGCTGCACACGGCAACACGCTTGATGAAATTACCGCTGCTGGTTTCTCGCCAGCTGCAACTGTTTCGATTTGGAATGGCGACGACTCTTCGCTCGGCGCGGCGATCGACACCGGTGCTGCAGTCGCAGAATTCTCACGCACACTTTCGGCGTTGCAACCTGATGTCGTTGTTGTTCTCGGCGATCGACTCGAAGCTTTTGCAATGGCTAGTGCTGCCGTTGTGTTGCAGATTCCGGTTGCGCACATTCACGGTGGCGAACTAACCCTCGGTGCCATGGATGACTCACTGCGTCACGCAATCACCAAACTTTCGTATTTGCACTTTGCAACCACCGAGGAGCACGCAGCACGCATTGCGCGCATGGGTGAAGAACTGTCGCGCATTTTCAACTTCGGTGCGCCGGTTCTCGACACTTTGAGCGGCATGCACTTCATGCCGAAAGACGAACTCGAAGCGATGTTTGGCGTTGCCTTTGGCGCACGCACCGCAATGATGACTTTT
>JBEGTK010000173.1:0-2558 GCA_041179445.1 Actinomycetota bacterium
ACAGCACGGTATGCCGCTAGCTGAAACATGTCGAGTGCGAAACCACACAAGACCGAGCCGAGCAAGAAGATTGTGATTGCGATGATGAACAGGCGACGACGACCGAAAATGTCACCGAGCTTGCCATAAATAGGTGTCGCAATTGTTGAGGTGATCAGGTAAGCGGTGGTTACCCAAGCCTGAAGCTCAAGACCCTTTAGGTCGTCTGCGATGGTTCGCATTGCCGAACCGACCACGCTCTGGTCAAGTGCAGACAAGAACATGCCTGACATCAAACCGATAAGAACAAGGATGATTTGGCGATGGGTCATCTGTTCGCCTGATTGTGCAGCTGCTATTGCTGCTTCTTTGCGTGCTGCACGTGCCACGAGTGGTCTCGTTTCTGTTTAGTGATTTGCTACTAACGCCTTGATTAGGCTTGAGCCGTGTTCAAGCCTAAACGCCAGCAACCTCTTGTGCCACTAAACCGCGCAAGGCGCGGGCTCTTTTCGGCTTTGGCGGTCTTGCTTGCTTTAAATGTCGGCCTTGGCTCGGCTAGCGCAGAAACACCGACCCCAACTCCGGCCCCAACACTGACGAGTTCACCGACGCCGACCGCCATTGGCGACCCGCCAGGCTTCACGACCCCGACCGCCGAACCGACACCCCCGATTGTCTGCGGCGTTGGTTGTTTCAACCCAACTCTCTATTCGATCGACCAGGCTGCGTCACCCTGGGTAGTGGTCAACAAGGTGCGCCCGCTTGCGCCGCTCACATACAAGCCGAAACTAGACAAGACCATCAACCTCGCTGTTCCGGCCGCCGCTGCATTTCGCAAGCTGAAGACCGCGCTCGCGGCATCGGGCAACGGCACTCTCTGCCTGAACAGCGGTTATCGCAGTTACGCAACTCAGCAGTACACCTATAACAACGCTCTTGCACGTTATGGAAAAAAAGTTGCAGAGGCACTAGCTGCGCATCCGGGTCACAGCGAACATCAAACCGGTTTAGCTGCCGACGTTTCGACAACCGCACTCGGTTGCAAAATTACAAACTTTGGTTCTTCAAAGGCATCGGCCTGGATAGCGAAGAACGCACATCAATTTGGATTCATTGTTCGCTACCCAAACAACATGCAAAAGATCACAGGCTATCAATACGAACCGTGGCACTTGCGTTTCGTTGGAGTCGAGTTAGCAACACAAATGATGACGAGCAAAATCATGACGCTCGAACAGTTCTGGAAGTTACCAGCTGCACCGAATTACAAAAACTAAACGATTAGCTCAGAACGCTGTCGACAAGTTCTTTCGCAGCTACCTGAACTTCACGCAGGTGCGCGTCACCCTTGAATGATTCGCCATAAATCTTGTAAACATTTTCTGTTCCCGAAGGTCGCGCTGCGAACCACGCGCTCTCGGTAACAACCTTTAGCCCACCGAGAGCAGCGCCATTGCCAGGTGCGTGAGTGAGAATCTGTTTGATCGGTTCGCCTGCAAGCTCGCTCGCTGTTACATCGGCTGCAGAAATCTTGCCGAGCTTTGCTTTTTGCTCAAGCGAGGCCGGTGCGTCGATGCGCTCATAAGAAGGTGCACCATATCTCTCGGTCAAGTCGCCGTAGTGCTGACTCGGGGTCTTGCCTGTGACCGCCGTTATTTCGCTAGCGAGCAGGGCGAGAATCAGGCCATCCTTGTCTGTCGACCAGGCCTTGCCGTCGCGGCGCAAGAAGCTAGCACCTGCCGACTCTTCGCCACCAAACCCAACCGAGCCATCGATTAGCCCAGGCACGAACCACTTGAAACCGACCGGAACCTCAATCAACTTGCGGCCAAGAGCGGCAACAACGTGGTCGATGATCGTTGACGAAACCATGGTCTTGCCAACCGCGGCGTCGGCAGCCCAGCCCGAACGATTGCGATATAGGTAGTCAATGCACACGGCCAAGAAGTGGTTCGGGTTCATCAGCCCGGCGTCACTCGTCACGATTCCGTGGCGGTCTGCATCTGCGTCGTTGCCGGTCGAAATCGTGAATCGGTTTCGATCTGCAATTAGCGAAGCCATCGCGTGCGGCGACGAGCAGTCCATGCGAATCTTTTCATCCCAGTCGAGAGTCATGAAACCAAACTGAAAGTCGACATTCGGGTTAACCACCGTGAGGTTTAGGTTGTAGCGCTCACCGATTGCACCCCAATAGTCAACCGATGCACCACCCATGGCGTCTGCGCCGATTGAAACTTTTGAATCACGGATGGCATCGAGGTTAAGAACATCACCGAGTTGTGAAATATAGTTTTCGCGAAAGTCGAATCGCTGAGCGTCTGGTCGTGCTCGCTTAACCGCGTGCATTCCACCGAGAATGATTTCGTTTGCTCGTGCTGCAATCCAATTTGTTGCATCGCTGTCGGCAGGGCCACCGTGAGGAGGGTTGTATTTGAAGCCACCGTCTGCAGGCGGGTTGTGCGACGGAGTGATTACCAAACCGTCGGCGACAGCCGATGAACCTTCGGCCATGCCGAGATTGTGATTGATGATGGCAACCGAAACCGCGGGAGTCGGTGTGTAGCCACCATCTTTATCGA
>JBEGTK010000174.1:0-2522 GCA_041179445.1 Actinomycetota bacterium
TTTGAGCTGATTTAGCGCTGGTTACTTCCAGCGTGTGGCCATGCCGAAGCCGACCATGAGAAGGCCGAAACCGATGGCGATGTTCCAGCTTCCGATGTTGGCCTCTGGAAACGCGCTGCCCAGTGGCAACTGTGCACCGGAGATGTAGAAGACCACGATCCAGGCCAGACCCAAAAGCATGAAGCCGAACATCACCGGTGCAAACCAGACTGGGTTTGGCAGGCTGTCGGCGTTGGCCTTGGGTGCCTTGGCGGGACGAGCTGGCTTGGCGGCTTTTGCAGGCTTCTTGTTCTTCTCTTCAGACATGTTTGTAATTCTACGGGCAGGTTAGGCTTAAAGTGTCATGACAAAAATCCTCGTGCTCGATAACTACGACTCGTTCGTCTATACGTTGAACGGCTATCTTCAGCAGCTTGGCGCAGCGACCGAGGTGCTGCGCAACGATGTCGTCACCGAGGATGAACTTCCAGCACTTCTCGCAAACTATGACGCCGTCTTGATTTCGCCAGGGCCCGGGACTCCCGCGGATGCTGGGCTCAGCATCCCCGTTGTGAAGTTCGCCCTGACCCATGATCTGCCGGTGTTCGGAGTTTGCCTCGGCCACCAAGCGATTGCCGAGGCGATGGGTGCGACCGTTCGCCAGGCCGAAGAACTTATGCACGGCAAGACCTCTGAGGTTGAGCACGACGGATCGCTGGTTTTTAATGCGGTCAAGCGGCCTTTCACCGCGACCCGTTATCACTCGCTCGCGGTTGTCGACTCGACGGTTCCGGCCGACCTGCTGGTGACCGCCCGCACGATCGCCGGGCAGAACAGTGCCGGTGGAGTGATCATGGGAATTCGCCATGCAACCCGACCGATTTTCGGAGTTCAGTTTCACCCCGAGAGCGTGCTGACCGAAGGTGGCTATCAGATGCTGGGAAACTGGCTCGAGTCGATTGGCCTTGCCGGGGCTGCCGAGCGAGCAAAGTCGCTCAGCCCAATGGTCAACCTTTAGGACTTGTCGGACACCTATTTGTGACACAGTTTCGAGCCAATTAGACATTTCTTGTGCTGGCTAACTTCGCTGCATCACGGGCGTGACTGGCGAATCGTTTTAGAATGGCTCAGGCAGATGCTCTGCCGAGAGTTCACAACTGGAGGCCGAAATTCTCAAGGCGAAACTCGTCATCTGGGATCTAGATGACACACTCTGGGCCGGCACACTAGCCGAAGGTGACAGCCTCTCACTCAAGACCAATCGAGTCGACTACATTCGCGATTTGAATGAACGCGGGGTCGTGAATTCGATTTGTTCCAAGAATGACTTCGATCTGGCCAAGACCGCTCTCGATAACTTTGGGCTCTGGGAAGAGTTTGTGTTTGCCGAGATTCAGATGGAAGCCAAGGGCCAAATCGTCAAACAAATCATCGAAGACATGCAGCTTCGAGCTCCCGACGTCATCTTTATCGACGACAATGTCTCAAACCTAAATGAGGTCAAGTTTTTTAATGAAGGCATTCAGGTTCTTGATGCCAACGACCCCGATACAGATAGCAAGCTCGAAGAGTGGATCGAGTCGCTAAAGCCAGGCAAGTCGCGAGTGGGCGAATACCGTCAGCTTGAGGCTAAGCGTGCCGCAAAGACGGCGTCAGGTTTGGACAATCGAGAGTTTCTAGAGACCTGCAACATTCGAGTCGCGCTGGTTCGCCGCTCAGATAACCTGCCATATGCAGGGCGAATCGAAGAGCTGATCAACCGAACCAATCAGATGAACTTCACCAAGTCTCGAGTGCCAGAAGGCTCGATGCCTGAGTTCTTGATCAATCCGCGAAACGACACTTTTGCCGTGTTTGTCTGGGATGACTTTGGTTTTTATGGTCTGGTCGGGTTTGCTTGTGTGTCTTGGAAGAAGCTGGTTCACCTGACCTATTCGTGTCGAATCATGAACATGGGAGTCGAACAGGCCGTTGGCCGCATTCTGCAGGAAGCTTTTCCTGAGCTTGAACTGCCTCACGAAATGTTCGATGCGAGTTGGGTCAGATTTGTTGATCCCAGTGACGCGACATTCCGTGAGAAGTTAGCAGAAGAGAGCAACCCAATCGAGCCAGTTCCACTCAGAATCATGGCGAACTGTCAGAGCGGTGCCTTGGCTCACTATCTGGGTGTCGCCGGAATAGCTTGGGACAACTGGCCGCGAATCTTCAAGCTCGAAGAAATGCTCACAAAGCCAGACGAACTTGCCCAGATGAGCACATACATCTACGGCGTCTTTAACGATTACGACGACAGGTTCTGGGCGGAGCCGCCAAGCCTCGAAACCTATCGCAAGGCGATCGAGGCTCTAGTCGGCAAAGTTATCGAGTACGAAGCAGAGATTATTGCAGTTCTCCCATCACAGAACTTCGACGCAGAACTTCCTTATGGAGTGACTCCTGAGAGATTTGTCTCTTTCAACGACGCGTGGCGCACGCTTGCTGAGATCAAACCAGATGTGGTGAAAGTGGTCGAGGTCGATCCGTTCTTGACCGAGAAGACACAC
>JBEGTK010000175.1:0-2508 GCA_041179445.1 Actinomycetota bacterium
AACTTGAGAACAACCAGTGCGTTCTCGAGGTCTGCCGTCACCGTTTGAATCAATTTCTTCGATGGTCGAACTGCCTGAGCAAGTCTCATTGCCGATGCATAGAGCGCAGCCTGAACTGGGCCGTGCAAGACAGTGGCGATGCGTCGACGATTCAACCAAAGTTCACGCCTTGCCTGCGAGTTCAGCAACTCGAGTTGTGCGTTCACTTCTCGAGCTGCATCTTCGGTCGATGCACGATGAGTCTGACGAAGTTGACCGACGAAAACGCCAAGGCCGATGATGATTGCTAGGGTTACGATGCGCCCCGTCGGGTAAGTGCCGGCATCAAGGTTTGCTAGGGCAATTGAATAGCTCGATGCGAAACCTGCAATTGCGAAGACAACTAATTGCAAGATAAGTGCTGGCAAGGTTGCCAGCGAAAGTCGGCGCATCGCTATTGCAAAGAGTTCAATCACAGCTGCCGAGACAAGAGCAAAAATGCTTAGGGCGATGAGGGCATCTTGCCGATAGAAAACAAGGGCAGCTGGGGTTGAAACCAGAGTGATCAAGACTGCCGACCAGAATGGCAGCATCATTTTCGCGACCTGAATCTTTGCGTCGAGTCTGAATTCTTGGCGCAGCGAAATCTTGGCTCGACTGACCTCGGCTACCTCAAGTTCTGAGGAATTCTCGGCAATATCTAGGCTCAACGGGCGAACGATGTCGTCAACAGTGGCACGAAGCGCCTGCACCTCTTTGCCCATCTCGGCAGCCTTTGCTCCCTTGAGGTTCTGCATAAGCTCTTGAATTACAGGCGACAGCAGGCCAGAAACCCGGCCGGCCACTTCAGCGTTCTGCCGCGAGATTTCACCGCGCATCGAGCCAAGGCGCTTTTCAAGAACAAGGCGGCTGGTCTCTAACTCAGCAAGGGCCAGAGAGGCTCGAACCGAATTTGAGACCAAGACCGTTACCAGAGACAGCGTGACAAAGACAAACATCGGTGAGCCAAGAAGTCGATAGCTCCACTCCTCTGGGCCAATCACACCGGCTTCTATGCCGACGGCGAAGATGGCTAAACCTCGAAGAAGGCCAGCAGCCACAAATACCAGTGCATAGACAAGGGCTGGCAGAGTCTTGCCAGCAAACAGTATGCGAACCAATACCGGAATCACCAACATTGCCAGGTATCCGCAAATCGAAATTAGAAGCCAGGTTGCAAAGTTTCCTTGTTCGCGCCCAAAGTCGAGCACCAGATTAGACAAAACAATGGGAACGATGGCTGCGGCAAGGGTTTCGTTGCTTATCGCATATGGGCTAAAGATTTGCTGAAGAGCTCTAGTTATGCGAAACCGCGGTGTCGGTGCAGAATTAGGCATTATTCACCCGGACGAGTCGCAATAAAGAATTTTTTCACGGCATCGACGCGTGAGTTTCCTTCGTCTTGAACATCAATGTTTAGTGCTTCGAACATTCGGCTAATCATTCCCTCAACAGCACGAACGCTTGTTCCGCGGGCATCGGCAATTTGCTGGTTCGAGAGGCCATCTGAAATTTGCTTGAGAACCTCGAGCTGCTTTGAGGACAATTCTGCAAGTGGTCGATTTGCATCGAGATCGTGTCGATAGCCGCTTGCATCTTCGTTTTTCAAAACCGAGTTCAGTGCGTCAATTAGTTCGTTAGCGTCGACCAAGTTCGACTTGCGCAAATAAGCTGCATTCTTAGGCACGCTCTTCGAGTCTTTGCCTGCCAACCTTGGGTCTGGCAAGTTCGTCAAGAAGATGATGGCGATCTCAGGGCTCTCGGCAAGCACCGCAGCTGCCAAGTCAAAACCGTCTGGGCCGGGCCCAAGTTCAATGTCGACAACCATTGCGTCAGGGTCAACCGCTAAGTGCACGCGCTTCGCATCGGCAGCATTGGCGGCGGTGGTTACTTTGAAACCAGCGCTTTCGAGGGTCTTGCCAATGAGGTCGCGCATGAGCGGCTCATTTTCAACTACGACGACGTGTCTTGAATACATAACCAGCCAAGCCTATTGGGCGGGCAAAACCTTGAGGGTCTTGAGTGTCGGGTCAGCGACGAACTTGATCATTACACCCATGTCTCGCGCCTGAAACAAGGCGCCGAGGGCCGCTTCGGTGATGCGCTCGCCTGGCGAGAGCACCGGAACACCCGGTGGGTAGGGGCAAATCATTTCGGCAGAAACTCGACCAACGGCATCTTTGCTGTCGACGACTTCATAGTCGCTAAAGAACGCCTCGCGCGGAGTAACAACTACCTCAGGCTCGATGGAGAATGCCGGAAGAATCTCAATCGGTCGCGGAGTTCCTCGGTGAGCGTTCACCGACGCGATGATTCGACGAATCAAATCGTCAACGCGCTCAGGAGTATCGGCAAAGGTAATCATCGGAATGATGATGTCACGATTAGCCATCTCAACATCGATGTTGGCAGCAAGCAGATCTGCTTCAACTTTGTTTCCGTCGGCGCCGCAACCAGAAAGCAAAATCACAAGCTTCAACGGGTCGATGT
>JBEGTK010000176.1:0-2508 GCA_041179445.1 Actinomycetota bacterium
GAAGGCTCGAATCGCGAGCGTAGATGTCAGAGCGGTCAGCACAACGATTCCGAGTGTGATCTCTTTGATGCTCGCCAGCGCCGCATTTGAGGCAACCGTGCTGGCGATAATCATCGAGAACTCACCGCGGGATGACAAGAAAGCGCCAATACGCTTCCAGCTCATGTGATCGGTCATGTCGCGGCCAACCCACCAGCCAACACCGAACTTTCCAGCAACTCCCACGATCGAGAAGACCAGAGCGATCGGCAAGACCACTAAGACATCGCGGTAGTCGATCGTCAAACCAAAGAACAAGAAGAAAATTGCCGAGAAGATGTCACGCAGTGGCGCAAAGCGGCTTCGAAGCGACTCGGCAACCTCACCCGTGAGCAGCATGCCAACCAAGAAGGCGGCGACAGCGCCCGAGAATCCAACCAAGTTGGAGATTCCGGCTGCTGCAAGGGCAGCACCGAAAACCAGCAACAGCAGCACGCCAGGGCCTTGGTGAGCGAGAGTGCGCAAACCAGGCAACTCGCGCCCGAGTGCGATCAAAAAAACGCCCGACGTAACTGCCAGCGCAACCGCTACCGAAATCAAGCCACCGAGAACACCGATGCCGAGGGTTGAGGCGACAAGAATGGGCAGGTAGGGCGCTAGGGCCAGATCTTCGAAAACCAAAACACCCGTGGTTCGCTTGGCTACATTCGAGCGAGACCATCCGGTCTCTCGAATCAACTGACTGGCGATACCAGAGGACGAGACGAACATGATTCCTGCGAACGCCAGTGCACCAAGTGGTCCGTAACCCATGACCAAGGCCATGCCGGCAGCGGGCAAAGCATTGAGCAAGAAGTCGACTAGACCTGCGTGCCAACGCTTTTTCATGGTGTCGACAAGCTCGCGAGCCGAATACTCAAAGCCAAGAACCAGAAGCAAAAGCAGAGCGCCAATTTCGGCACCAACGTTAAGGAATTCTTCGCTCAAATCAAGCGGAAAGAAACCGCCCTTGCCGAGCGCGAGACCGGCCAACAAAAACAGTGGAACGCTAGAAATTTTGAGTTTGAGGGCAACGAACGAGAGAAGGCCGAGGAGCGTGAAGACAGCTCCAATTTCCAGCATGGTGATTCCGGCGGTGGCGCTAGCCGATGCTGCCTGAATTAACTCCCTCATAACCCAAGTTTACGCAATGCGCCAAGCCCTAAACTCGAAGTATGAAACTCACCATTCTTGGGCTAGGCGAAGATGCTTCAGTTAACGCCAGCGAGCTGGACAAGCAAGGCGTGGATGTTGTCGCCTTAGACCCGGCACGGCCTAAGAATCCTGTGGTAACCCTGGTTGATTCAGCTGAAGCAGCCGTTGCCGATGCAGACGTGATTTTCTCGCTCAACTCGGCAAACTCGTCGATTAGGCTCGCTCAACAGGTAGCCGCGCACATCAAACCCGGTGCGATCTTCTGCGATCTGAACACCGGAACTCCCTCACTCAAAAAACGCCTTGCCGAGATTGCTCCTGCGGGATCGTTTGTCGATGCTGCACTGATGCATGCTTCTGCCGGCACTGGCAAGAAGGTTTCGCTCCTCGTTTCGGGCGCAGGCGCAAAGCGAATGATCGAGCTTTTCGAAGGCCTAAGCCTCGACATCACCCATGTCTCAGATGTGCCAGGCGATGCCGCAGCACGCAAGCAGATTCGCACCATCCTTGAAAAGGGAATCGCAGCTGTGACAATCGATACCCTTTGGGCAGCCAAATCGATGGGTCTTGAGAACTGGGCCATCGAAGAGATCAAGCGCGAATTCGAGACCAGCTCATCGGCGACTATTCAGCGACTGCTCGACGACACCCAGCAACACCCCAAGCGTCACTCAGTCGAGATGGCCGACGTTGTTGAAATGCTTACCGAGGCAGGGCACGAGAGCACGATGGTGCGAGGAGTCGAACTCACGCTCTCGCGAGTGATTCACGGCGTGCGAGTTCCATTCGCGGAACTCGATTAGTAGTCGAGCTGCTTAGCAAGTTGGTCGAGCACCTCGTAGCAAGGCAGAACGCTGGCAACACTCGCATTAGGCTGACGCCCTTCACGAATTGCAGCAACGAATTCGCGGTCTTGAAGTTCGATTCCATTCATCGAGACATCAACCTTCGAAACATCGATTGGCTCTTCTTTGCCGTTGACTAGGTCGTCGTAGCGAGCGATGTAGGTTGCGGTGTCGCCGATGTAACGGAAGAAGGTGCCCAACGGGCCATCGTTGTTAAACGAAAGCGAGAGGGTGCAGATCTTGCCGTTTTCGGTTTGCAGCTGAATCGACATGTCCATGGCAATGCCGAGCTCGGGGTGCTTTGGACCCTGAATTGCATTGGCCTTAACGACCTTCTCACCCGTTTGATACTGAAAAAGGTCAACGGTGTGAGCCGCGTGGTGCCACAAAAGGTGGTCGGTCCAAGAACGGGGCTTGCCCAGAGCGTTCATGTTTGAACGCCTAAAGAAGTAGGTCTGTACATCCATCTGTTGGATTGAGAATTCGCTGG
>JBEGTK010000177.1:0-2507 GCA_041179445.1 Actinomycetota bacterium
TGACGCCAGCGTTGAAAGTCTTGTCGACAACCTTGCCGCTTAGAACGTTCTTTAGCTTGGTTCTAACGAAAGCTGGTCCCTTGCCAGGCTTGACGTGCTGAAACTCGATAACAGCCCATAGCTGGTTCTCAATGTTGAGCACCATGCCATTTTTGAGGTCATTTGAAGTTGCCATGCTGAATCGACTCGTTTCTAAAATCTGGGATGTAATCGGCGGTTTTGCGCCTTCTAAGTCTATGCGAAAGTGCCTTTTTACTGGCAAAGCTGGTCTAGGGCCAGCAAATAGGAACCTATGCCGAATCCGGCAATAACTCCGGTCGCAACACCAGAAATCACGCTGTTGTGGCGAAATTCCTCACGGGTGTGCGGGTTGCTGAGATGCACCTCAATTAGGCGCTTGCCGCCCTTGGTAACCATCGCAGCGGCGTCGCGCACCGCATATGAGTAGTGGGTAAAAGCGGCGGGGTTCAAAACAACGTCGGCCTGAGCGTCGACAGACTCATGAAGCCAGCCGATCAACACAGCCTCTGAATCGGTTTGTCTAACGTCGACGTCAAGTCCGAGTTTCGAAGCACGTTCTGTTACAGCGGCAACTAGGCCTGCCCAGTCGGTGGTTCCATAGATCTCTGGCTCTCTAGAGCCCAAGCGTGAGAGATTTGGTCCGTTTAGAACTAGAACTTTAGACATGTCAAAAGGCTAGCCGACTAAGCGACTATCTCCTGATAGGCGGCGTGCAGCATTTCAGCTGTTGGAGCATTCATGATTGTTGGCTTGCCGATGGCATCAAGAACGACGAAACGAAGCTGACCTGCTCGAGACTTCTTGTCTCGCTGCATAGTGGCAAGTAGTTTTTCGAACTCAGATGAGCGGTATGTCGTTGGCAACCCAATCATTGAGAGCACCCTTCGGTGACGTTCTACCGTTGCGTCATCAAGACGCCCTGCGATTCGAGCTAATTCTGCAACGAACATCATGCCAACAGAGATTGCTGCACCGTGTCGCCATTGGTAGCGCTCATTGTGTTCAATTGCGTGCCCGAGAGTGTGACCGTAATTGAGAATTTCCCGCAGGCCGCTCTCTTTGAAATCTTCGCTGACTACCCTCGCCTTGATAGCTATGCTGCGTTCAACGATTTCGCGGAACCTGTCGGTCGAAGCATCTGTCGCATCCGCCAGATTTTCTTCAATCAATTCGAGAATGCGCGAGTCTTCTATGAAGCCATATTTCACAATTTCACCGAAGCCGGCGAGAATCTCGTTCTTCGGCAATGTCTCAAGAGTGTCTAGATCAACTATCACCTGTTTGGGTGCGTGAAAAACGCCAACTAGGTTCTTTCCTTCAGCAGTATTGATTGCGGTCTTGCCACCAATTGCCGCATCAACCATTGCCAAAAGTGTTGTAGGAATTTGAATCAGGTCGACTCCCCTAAGCCACGTGGCAGCTACAAACCCGGCGAGATCTGTAGTTGAGCCGCCGCCGAAGCCAACAACTGCGTCGGTGCGTGTGAAGTCGGCCTGACCGAGAATCTGCCAGCAAAATGCCGCTACTTCAACACGCTTGGCTTCTTCGGTGTCGGGCACTCCGGCCAGAAGCACCTCAAAGCCAGAGTCAACAAGCGCTTCTCTAAGTTGTTCAGCGCTCTGCGAAAGCGCAACAGGGTGCACAACGAGAACTTTCTTGGCCTTGTCACCAATAGCTTCGGCTACCTGCTTTAGCAAGGCACGGCCAACAACTATTTCATAAGCTGATTCACCGCTTACTTTAATTCGAGTGATGTCGCTCATCAGATTGCCAGCGCCTCTCGTATTTCGGTTACAGTCTGCCTAATCGGGTGACCCGAACTGTCAATCGTGATGTCGGCAACCAATTCATAAAGTGGTTTTCTCTCTGAATAAATCTTGCTCCAGTCAGAGAGTCCGTTCTTCAAGAGAGGCCTGCTTCCTTGGCTAAGTCTCTTTGCCATGTGCGTGCCATCTGTAGCTAGGTAGACAACCGATACACCGGCTAGCACCTTGCGGGTCGCCTCACTGAGCACCGCACCGCCACCCGTTGCAACAACGCCAGGTTCGCTAACTGCTTGAGCAACGATTTGCGATTCGATTTCTCGAAAGCGCTCTTCACCTTGCTCTCGAAAGAAGTCCGTGATGTTTCCGTGCTCTTTTACGAAAAGTGCATCGGTGTCTCTAAATGGCAAGCCGATTGCATTTGCCAACTTCTTGCCAACGGTAGTTTTGCCGACGCCCATCGGGCCGACAAGAACGATTACCTGATCTTTACTGACCATTCGTCAAACTGGTAGATCTAGATGAGAGCACTTCAGGAATAGCAGCAAGATAGGCATCCATGTTGCGCTTGGTTTCTGCAACCGAGTCTCCGCCGAACTTCTCAAGAACAGCGTTTGCGATCACGAGGGCAACCATTGCCTCGGCAACTACGCCAGCTGCAGGAACAGCACAGACATCAGAGCGCTGGTGGTGGGCCTTTGCTGCTTCACCGGTTGCAACGTC
>JBEGTK010000178.1:0-3336 GCA_041179445.1 Actinomycetota bacterium
GAGTTGGTAACGCAACAAATAAAGAGCAATGCTGACGACAAGTAAAACGCCGGCTACGACGAGTGGAAAAATCGATGCTTTCTTTGGCTCACCCTGAATCAACATGGGTGGGGGTACGACTGGGCCTTTAGATACAGGCAAGCCAACGCCAGGCGGGCGCGGAACAACTGGTGGGTTGCTCACAAGATACCCCCTCCGCAACGTCTAACTATTACTTTGGTGAAACTAGCAGACTGTGCGGGTGCTTGTCTACCTGAGATTTGTCTGAGACAGGCATTGTTGCGAAACCGTTAGTGCATCAAATCAGTCTTCGGTCAGCACAACGACCATGTCGCCGGCCGCAAAAACAACCTTTTCGGTGCGACGAGGGTTGAGGCGCACGCCGTGCATTTCGTCGCCCGCGACATCCAGTTCTAACTTTCGATAGCCCATCGCCGACTCTTGGCGCATGTTTGCCGCAGCAGTGACGTCGTTGAAGTCGACCTCTACGCCAAGCTGCACGTACCACTCGGCCGGATGCAGGCGAACCTGACTACCAACCGACGAGAAGACCGCGGCGAAGACATCCTTGATCGCTTCGTTCTCTGAGAGCTGGGTGAGCATGAGGCTAACCAACTTGTCGCTCACGATGAAGTCATCGGCATCGGTCACTTCGGCGAGCTCGCGGTTGTGATCGTCGAGCATCTCGGTGACCACGTTGATGTTGAGGTCTTGGTTCTTCACCATGGCGCGCAGATGTAGCAGCGTCATAAGAGTCTTGGCATCAGCCGCCTGAATAGACCGCGCTGAGCGATCGGCGAGCACCATAATGTGGTTGAAATCGAGCACCTTCGCCTCTTCAAGCACAGAACGCTTTGTCGGGTCGGCAACCGTGAAGGCAACTTGGGCGTTATTTGTGGCGGATGTCGCAGCGCTGGCCACACTCGAGATAACTTGCACGCGCGAACCCGGGGCCATGCACGTGTCGAGCTCGTCGAGAATCACTGCAAGGCTCTGATTGTCACCAAGAATTAGCGTGTTCTCTGGCTTTGGCAGTTGATGTTCGGTTGCGGTGATTGCCGCCGGGTTAAATTTGGCCGGCTTGCCGGTGGCTAGTTTTGAGTCATCCTCGGCGAGAACAATGACCGAATCGCCTTCTTCTATATAGAGCTCATCGGTTGGGTTCAACATCACGTCTCGGCCACGAAGAACACCCATTACGGCGGCAGTGTCAAACGATAGACATACCTCTTTATAGGTTCGGCCAACCAAGTCTTTATCTTGGCTTAGGTAGATTTCTGAACCATCGAAATCGAGCAGGTCACTGAACACTGCGCTGAGTCCGCTTTGTCTGCAGGTTTGCACAAGCAGACGGCTAATCAGCTCTTCACCCATTACCCAAGTTGCTTCGTTACCACTAACCAGGGTGGCGGCCTCAAAGTTTTTCTTATCTCTGATCTCACCAACAATGTGGTAGTTGCGCTGAGCCCGGTCTTGATTGTTGACGAGTGCAAGTGCCGTCTTGATCGAGAAGTTGTCAGCGTCATCTACATCGTCTGGCGAGAGAATGATGATGCTTCGTGCTCGAGTGTGATTGGTGATTTCGAGATCGGCCAAGCTCATCGGGTCACCGCTTCGCACCACTATTCGGGTGTTGCCATGGTGACGAACCTTGGAGTGAATCTCGTCTTCCATCTCAACCTTGTCACGATCAGCAAGAATTACGACCACCGGGCGGGTTCTAGAAGCGTTGGCAACGACTAACTCGCGCACAATCGAGATGGTCTTGGAGTTCCATCCAAGAATTAATGTGTGGTCTTTTTCGAGAACCCTCGATCGCCCCTTGCGCAGTTGGGCAACCTTCTCATTGAAGGCGTTCGAGATGATACCGATGAGGCTCGCCACGATTACTAGACCGCCGAGCGTGACAACAAGCATGGCGGCTCTGAAGCCAATGCCTTGGTCTTGCCCCATGGTGCCCGGGTCAAGGGTGCGAAGCAGGGCGGCCCAATTGTCGAACGAGTATCTGATTCTTTGCCCAATACGAGACTTCATCGCGCATCCCCTTTATTAACAACTTGGATTGAATCTACTCAGTTAGTAGGTAACTGCAAAGTCGTGAGAGCCGATCGGATCGCGGCCAAAAGTAACGTTTGGGACAAGTTGTCGCGAGAGGTTCGAAAATGCACTAGTTTTTAGACATCGTTTTGAAAAGGGGAAACCGTGATTTCTGGGTTTATCGAAAAACTGATTTTTGCTTCGCGTTGGCTACTTGCGCCTTTATACATAGGTTTGATTGGTGTACTGGTGTTGCTCGCAGTTCGTTTCGTGATGTCATTCTGGGTTTTGATAGCGCACATGGACTTTGAACACCTAGCAGAAAACCACACCTTCGTTCTAGACCTCTTGGCCTTGCTCGACTTGGTTCTTCTTGGCAACTTGATTTTGATCGTGCTGTTCGCCGGCTACGAGAACTTCGTCTCAAAGATCGAAGCCGCCGAAGAATCAGTTGACCGCCCACACTGGATGGGCACCATCGACTTCTCTGGTCTAAAGATCAAACTAATCGGTTCGTTGGTTGCAATCTCGGTTATCGAGCTCTTGAAAGACTTCATCGAATTGGCTGGCGAAGAGACCACCAAGGCTGACTATGAGCACATCTTCTGGCGCGTAGCCATTCACCTAACCTTCGTTCTGTCAGGTGTTCTATTCGCCGTGATGGACTGGATTTCAGACCTTCGCACCGTCAAGGCTCTTGAGATCGAGGGTGCACTCGTCTCAAAGAAGCCTTCTGGAGACCCAAAGCGAGTAAAGGAAGAGGTTCGGGCTAACCTAGGTCGCCAGATCTAGCTGAAGAACTTATGCCTTCCTCAAAAAGGAAAAATCCTTTACGCAATTGTTTAGCCATCGTCGGTCTATCCGTGGTTTTTGGTATTGGCGCTGGCCTGTGGGCCGGGTTGTCTGAATCGCAAAACAGCCCCTCCCAACTAGATTCAAACATTCCGCAAGAGGACCAGCTCGCCACCACCCACTGTGAGGTGGCAATGCAGCTTGCATCTGAGGCTGTTGGTGATGAAGGCGAGATGTTGCTCAAAGAGACCGGAAACGTCTGTGGAAGCAAAAGAGAGTGGGATGCTGCACTGAGAAAGTTCCCAAGGGCCATCGGGGGCGCAAGTGTTGATTACCTCGACGGCACAGAATTCGATCTCGTATGTCGCACTTACCCTGAGTTAACGATGTGTTCGAACTAGCTTCGTTACCCTACTTCAGCACGTAGCCGAGCTGCTTGAACACAGCCGACACCGTCGAAGCTGAAATGCCAGAAGTGTTGAATTCGGACGAATAGCCCTTAGCACC
>JBEGTK010000179.1:0-3202 GCA_041179445.1 Actinomycetota bacterium
CTGTTTCAAGAGATTCGCGAGAAGCGCGGCCTTGCCTATAGCGTCTACTCGTTCAATCAGGGTTACAGCGATGCTTCGACCTTTGGACTCTACGCGGGTTGTTCGCCTGCAAAGGCAGAGCAGGTCACTCGCCTGATGCTCGAAGAGTTCGAGAAGATTGCCCAGTCAGGAATCACAACTGACGAACTTGAACTTGCCATCGGCAACATCTCTGGAGGTCTCGCGTTGAAGTTCGAGAGCAGCCAGGCACGAATGAGCAGACTCATCGGTTCAGAAATGACCACTGGTGAATTCTTCGATCTCGACGAAACCATTGAGCGCTTCGCATCTGTAACGGCTGCGCAGGTTCAGTCGCTGGTTCAAGACCTAATCAAGAACGAGCGCACAATTGTTGCGGTCGGCGATGTCGAAGAAAAAACCTTCGAACCTTTTCTCTAACAGAGCTCGATTGGTAGGTTTGACGTTATGAGCATTTCTGTGGCATTGGTTGGTGCAACCGGGCGAATGGGCAAGTTAGCCATCGACCTAATTGAGGCTTCGCAAGACCTCGAACTATTTGCAGCGCTCGATTCAAAGAGCGACATCGCCCAAACTATTGGCTCAGACGTTGTGCTTGACCTAACTCGTTTCGATGTCAGCCAAGCCGTTGCCGCGCACGCAGTTGCAAACAACCAGAAACTTGTTATCGGCACAAGCGGCTGGTCGGCAAGCCACCTTCAGCAGCTTGAAAATCAGCTTTCATCAAGCTCGGCAGCGGTTGTCGTTGTTCCAAACTTTTCGGTTGGCTCAATGCTCGCAACAAAGTTTGCGGCCGAGGCAGCAAAGTTCTTTGACTCAATCGAAATCATCGAAGCCCATCACGCAGGCAAAGTTGATTCACCTTCTGGCACAGCTGTTCGCACAGCAGAGCTCATTGCTCACGCACGCGATGCCAAGCCTGTTCTCTTGCCTGGCGTCGGCCAGCAGGCACGCGGCGAGATCGTTGCCGGTGTGCCAATTCACAGTCTTCGCATCAATGGCGTCTCGGCAAAACAAGACGTGCTTCTCGGTGGCGAGAGCGAATTGCTTACCCTGAGCCACGAGACAACCTCGGTAAAGGCCTACTCTGCCGGCATTCTTGCGGCAGTTCGTTATGCGGCAAGCGCGAGCGGTCTGACCGTTGGCTTGCAATCAGTTCTAGGTCTCTAAGCAACCGATGAAGCAAAATGCCAAGTTGGGTGCCGCCCTTATGGCACTACTTACCCTGATTTACACGGGCCTTCTGGCAAACACCGGCGTCACTTTGCTCGTTATCGATGAACCCGTTGCCAAGATCATGGGTGCGCTGATTCTGGTGTTTCCGATCTTCTCGATTTGGTTGACCATCCGTGAATTTGTCTTTGGAGTTCAAATCGAGCGACTCGCATCGAAGATTGAACGCGAAGGCAAGTGGCCTCACTTCGCTTTCGAATATCGACCAAGCGGCCGCCCTACTCGTGAATCGGGCGCGCGCGTCAGGCAATGAGAAAAGCCCTGGTGCTTTCACGCACCAAGGCCTAACCGATTTCTCTATTTAGCCGCGGATGATTCCTGCGCGGCGAAGCCCCAGGTAAATCTGGCAGCCGAGGCAGTAGCCGAAATAGGCCTGCAGAGTTGAAGCTGCAAATAGCGCGCCGGCAGCAATCGCGATTCCAAATGGAACAGAGAGTGCAGCAAGCAAGAAGCCGATGCTGGTGACGAACAGGCCAACCAGTTGCGCGAAGCGCGGTGGTCGTGAATCTTCTAACTCTTTAGGTGCGGCAAGACGCGGGCGAATGAAGGTCTTGTAGAGAATTCCGAACGGGTGGTTGCTGGTGCCAAACAAAGTGCCCCAGAGAAACGAAACCCAGACAATCGACAAGACTGCTAGCGCGGTCGGTTCGGTTGCTTTTTCGAGAGCCAAGAAGATGATGATGATGCTGAAGATATTGATGATCGCAGCACCGAAGCGCGGGCCTCGCGGGTCGATTTGTTGAATTTGCTTGCTCATTAGATTGTGAAGTGTCCTATCTCATCTTGAATTGTTTGCGATTGTGCTGCTCCACCGATGCGAGAGGTGATTCGTCCGGTGTGGTCTAAGACCAGGGTGGTCGGGGTTTGAAGAATATGAAATTTCTTAGCCAAGTCGAGGCGGTTGGTGATGTCGACTTCTATGTGCAAAATGTCGTTGCTGTGACTCTCGAATTCACGAAGCACGCGTGCCGTCTGCACGCACTGTGAGCAAAACTCGCTCGAAAACTGCAAGAAGGTTACTCGCTTGCCGAACTTGGTAACGGGCTGGCCATCCTTAGTCGCGCCAAGAAGGCTGAGGTCAACAATCTCTCCGGCCTTCACCCGCTTTGCGCGACCTGTGGTGATTCGCCACAGAAAGCCGAGACCAATGGCCAGCAGCACGACGGCTGCGACGATCAGAATTCGCGTTTCTAGAGGCATGGTTCAATTCTCGCTTACGGTTCTCGGCCTGAAAACCCCGTTGCCATTTATTACCTCGGCTCGCCGCTAGGCTATAAGACGTGTCAGAGATCAAATTTAGAAGCGATGTAACCGTAGAACTCGTGCGTTCAAGCGCGTCAGACAGCGATGTATTGTTTGCTGCCCGCGTTTCGACCCAGGGCGAGCAGACCCTTGAGTCGGCAGCGGCCAAGGTAGATGCCAGTGAAGACGAAAAGCGCAGCAAGGGCCTTATCAACTACCTCATGCGTGACCGTCACGGCTCACCTTTCGAGCACAACTCGATGACCTTCTATGTGCAGGCGCCAATCTTTGTCTTTCGCGAATTCATGCGTCACCGCATCGCTAGCTATAACGAAGAATCAGGTCGCTACAAGCAGCTTGACCCGGTTTTCTATGTTCCTGGCCCAGACCGCAATCTAGTTCAGATTGGCAAGACCGGCCACTACGAGTTCATCCCTGGCACTGCCGAGCAGACCGCATTGGTTGAGCAAGAGGCTCGCACAACTTCGACTCAGGCTTATGAGTCTTACCAGCGCATGCTTGAGGCTGGCGTTGCCCGCGAGGTCGCCCGCATCGTGCTTCCGCTAAACATCTACTCGAGCATGTATGTGACCATGAACTCACGGGCACTCATGAACTTCTTGAGTTTGAGAACCACTCGTCCGGGAACGCACTTTCCTTCATTCCCTCAGCGCGAAATCGAAATGTGCGCAGAGAAGATGGAAGAGTT